>CAYUKT010000382.1:0-1515 GCA_964445285.1 uncultured Bacteroides sp.
ACGGCTTTTCTCCGACTCGATCGCGGGCCAGGAATAACGTTCGTTCCTGTTGGTCATACAACGCAATCGCAAACATACCCTTTACCATTTTCAGTGTCTCTTCCAACCCATATGCAGAAACTGCTTCCAGAAGAACTTCCGTATCGGAACTCCCCCTGAAAGCAGTCACCTTCCCCTCATCAAGTAACATTTGTTTAATCTTAATATAATTATATACCTCTCCGTTATAGGCGATGACATACCGCCCGTTATGGGATACCATGGGCTGTGCCCCGGCAGGAGACAGATCGATGATGGATAATCTCCTGTGTCCAAGCACCACGCTATGGTCATCAGATGACCAGACGCCGGCGGCATCTGGTCCCCTGTGGTACATCTTCTCATTCATCCGCTCAATATTCTTCTGCCAATCTTTCTTCCAGTTACAAAAACCGGCAATCCCACACATGTGTTATTCCTCCTCGATAATCGCATACTCCTCATTGGCTATGCGCTCCCTGATGGTTTCCCGCGCTGTCTCCATATCTTCCTGCCACCGCATGTAGGCTTTATCCCAGGACACATATCTGTCGTCCCCCCGCTTGTCCTGGAACTCATAATGTTCTGTCAGATACTGCTTCAGGAATTCCGTACACTTCTCCGCACCGACAGCGTTGGTATGGCTCCCGTAATCTGCAAAGTCTTCCTCAAAAACAATGCCGATTTCTTCATAATAATTGTTCATATTTAAGAATGGATAACCATATGAAGTCACAATCTCTTCCATATAATTAAACATCTGCTGTTCTTCTAAGGATTCCCCATAGGGGGAAACCAGGAATAGTGCCTCTTTGTTGCCTTTTTCCAAAAATAACAGCAGTTCTTTCAGGTAAGCTTCCTGCTCCAGCGGAATCGCCCTGGTTCCTTCTGCGCCGCCGCAATCCGGCATGGGCTGTGGTCCCACCTCATCCTTGAACGTATATCCCTTGCTTGGACTCTCATGGTGATAAAACATATTCGCCCACTCTGAAGGCAGGGCCAGCATTTTCCAGTTGGTGTGGTATTTCATAATATCCAGATAATAAGTAAGCCGCCCCTCCTCATCATCCTCTGGCACCATCGCCTGTATGGTCTGAACCCGGTGGGCCGAATACTTCATATTATCCGTCACTCCCCTGGTATATGCCATATTATTCATCAGCCCCTGATCATCTATTGTGTACATGCGCATCTCAAAGATATAGAGCTCCGGCGACTGGGTTTTCTCCGCCTCCTCCACCAGATAACGCATGGCTAACGGTCTCTGCACATTGGACGAGAGCGGATACATGGCAATTCCGGTCTCCCCCCACAGCTTGGGCGCCGCATAATAAGGAAATACCGGGCTGGAACCGATCATCACAATATCCAGCGTATCCTTTTTCTCCGCATAAAATCCGGCAAACCGGTCCTTCACATCGCCATTGGTTCTCACCATATAAGATACCGGCAAAAGCACTGCCAGAAAGATGGCGATAAACAAAGCTGTCTGCACCG
>CAYUKT010000382.1:1615-2705 GCA_964445285.1 uncultured Bacteroides sp.
TATAATAGACTCAAAATATTCTCTCCACAGACGGTTCACCCGCTCCGGGGCAAGTCTCTCCTGTATTTTAGCCGCCTCCCTGCCAAGCTGCTGCGCATAGGCAGGATCAGCAAGCAGCCTGTCCATGGCCGCTTCCAGGGCTTTCTGGTCTCCCGCAGGAATGATCAATCCATTGACACCGTCTGTCATCAGTTCCACGGTCCCACCGCTGGGCACATCCGTGGCGATCACTGGCAGCCCTGTCGCCAGGGCTTCGATCAGGGCATTGGACACCCCCTCCGAATAAGAGGTAAGCAAAAACATCGATGCTTTCTCGATCCGCTCTGCCACATTGGGAATCACCCCCGGCAGCTCCACCCGTTCACCGACACCAAGCTCCTTTGCCAGTTCTTTCAAATAGGAATGTAACTCCCCATCACCATATATTGTGAGCACATATTCCGGATACTTGCCGCTCAGCGCTGCAAAGGCCCGTATCATCATCTCATGATTCTTGTTGGCATCCATACGCCCCACAGATACGATCCGGCGCTCCCGCTCGCCTTCATAACGCGGCTTCACAAAATCTGGATTCAAGGAGTTAGGAAGAATCACTGCCCGTTCTCCCACCTTCCTGGAAAAGAAATCCCGGGATCTCTCAGTTTGTAAAATAACACCCGATGCAAATGGGAAGAGTAAATTGGCCAGCACACGCATCAATCTGCTCGGATATTCCTCCTTGGCCTCCCCCACCACCGACACCACTGGTCTGGTTCGGGTCCCCATTGTGGTAACTACTGTCATGAAATTATTTTTCCCGATACAGGATAACACTAGTTCTGGTTGATATTGCCTCCATATCGCATGTAATTTTTTGACCCTTCGGCAGAAATTTCTGACCCTGCTTCCCGTGATCTTCTTTTCATCAATTTCAGAGATAACACGCGCAATTTGCTCCGGCAGGGTATATTCGTCTTCTTTCCGGTATTGTGTCACCATCGTGACCCGATACCCCTCCTGCGCGAAGTATTCCGCCAGATTCACAAACACCCTCTCTGCTCCTCCCTTATGTAGGGAGCCTATATAGAACGCTATGTGTTTTTTTCTCTCT
>CAYUKT010000383.1:0-2699 GCA_964445285.1 uncultured Bacteroides sp.
GGTACGCCCATTATTGCGGTAGAGTCTGGTTATGTGGAGGCGCTCGGATGGAACCAGTATGGGGGCTGGCGCATCGGTATCCGCAGTTTTGACGGGAAGCGTTACTATTATTATGCCCACCTTCGGCAGAATTACCCTTATGCGGAGGGCTTGAAAGAGGGCGATGTGGTGACGGCCGGGGATGTGATCGGCTACATGGGACATACCGGTTACAGTGCCAAAGAAAACGTGAACAATATTGAGACGGTACACCTTCACTGGGGACTGCAGTTGATCTTTGACGAGTCCCAGAAAGAGAGCGATAACGAGATCTGGATCGACTGCTATGAACTGTCCAAATTCCTTTACAGGAACCGCAGTAAGGCGGTTAAGGTGGGCGATTCCAGGGAGTGGAAACGAGAGGTGCAGATGCTTGATCCGGCGGTGGAAGATTACCAGAAAGACGATTGCAAAAAAGATAGCGCTATGATACAATAGGAGCGGTAGACAATGACAAAAAAATAACAATCGTTGTCAAGCCTTGAAAACAGGGCTTTTTATAACAATCATTACCAAATAATCATTACAAAATGGAGGAGAGAAAGATGGCAAAAAAAGTTGTTTTAGCGGGCGCTTGCCGTACGGCGATTGGCACCATGGGCGGTGGCTTAAGTACCACACCGGCACCGGAACTCGGCGCGATCGTAATCAAGGAGGCGCTTAACAGAGCAGGTGTGGCTCCTGAGCAGGTCGATCAGGTATACATGGGATGCGTTATCCAGGCAGGTCTCGGACAGAATGTTGCCCGCCAGTCTTCCATCAAGGCGGGGATTCCCAATGAGGTTCCGGCAGTTACCATCAATGTGGTCTGCGGATCCGGATTAAACTGTGTCAATATGGCTGCACAGATGATTCAGGCAGGTGATGCAGACATCGTAGTGGCAGGCGGTATGGAGAACATGTCCATGGCTCCTTACGCAGTCATGCAGGGCCGTTACGGTTACAGAATGAACAATGGCACCCTGGTTGATACCATGATCAAGGATGCATTGTGGGATGCGTTCAACGATTATCATATGATCATGACTGCGGATAATATCTGCAGGGAGTGGGGCCTTACCCGAGAGGAGCTCGATGAGTTCGCATTAAAGAGCCAGTTAAAGGCAGAGGCTGCTCAGAAGAGCGGCGCGTTTGACAAAGAGATCGTACCGGTTATGGTCAAGAAGAAAAAAGAGATGGTTGAGTTCAAGGTTGATGAAGGTCCGAGACCGGGTTCCACCATCGAAGGCTTACAGAAACTCCGCACCATCAATCCCGATGGCTTTGTGACAGCTGGTAACGCTTCCGGTATCAATGACGGTGCGGCAGCGATCGTTGTCATGAGCGAGGAGAAAGCAAAAGAATTAGGCGTTAAGCCGATGGCTACCTTTGTGGCAGGTGCGCTTGCAGGATGCAGACCTGAGATCATGGGTATAGGTCCTGTTCCGGCTACCAAGAAGGCTATGGCTAAGGTTGGTTATAAGATTGAGGATTTCGATATCATCGAGGCAAACGAGGCATTTGCAGCACAGTCCGTGGCAGTGGGCAAAGAGCTCGGTATCGATGTGGACAAACAGCTTAACCCCAATGGCGGCGCTATCGCATTAGGACATCCCGTGGGCGCTTCCGGAGCACGTATTCTGGTCACCCTGCTTCACGAGATGCAGGCTAAGGGCGCTAAGAAGGGTCTTGCAACACTGTGTATCGGCGGCGGTATGGGCTGTGCAACAATCGTAGAAATGTAAAAAAACGAGAAGAACATCTAAAGACGTCCTGCCATTGGACAGGACGCCAAGATGTTCTAAGTCTCGTTTAAGAGAATGACCATAAGGCGGTGATTCTCTGCATGAAGTTAAAACATAGTGTGTCTATAGAAATAGACGGATAGGAGTAAGCATGGAATTTGTATTATATGAGGTAAAAGGACAGGTCGGTATCATCACGATCAATCGTGAGAAGGCACAGAATGCTTTAAATTCTACCGTGTTAGATGAACTGGACAAGACTCTTGACGGTGTGGATTTACAGGAAGTAAGATGCTTGATCTTGACCGGTGCAGGCGAGAAATCTTTTGTGGCCGGTGCGGATATTGGTGAGATGAGTACGCTCACCAAAGCGGAAGGAGAGGCTTTCGGTAAGAAAGGCAATGATGTATTCCGTAAATTAGAGACATTTCCGATTCCCGTCATCGCGGCAGTCAACGGTTTCGCTTTGGGCGGCGGCTGTGAGATTTCCATGAGCTGCGATATCAGGATCTGCTCCGACAACGCAGTGTTCGGACAGCCGGAAGTGGGTCTTGGCATCACGCCGGGATTTGGCGGTACACAGAGACTTGCAAGAATCGTAGGTCCTGGTATGGCGAAGCAGATGATCTATACGGCAAGAAATATCAAAGCGGATGAAGCGCTCAGAATCGGTCTTGTCAATGCGGTATATCCGCAGGCGGAACTGATGGCAGCAGCGGAGAAGATGGCGGCCGGTATCGCCAAGAATGCACCTATCGCGGTGCGTAACTGCAAGAAAGCCATCAACGATGGTCTGGAAGTCGGTATGGATGAGGCAATCGTGATCGAGGAGAAACTCTTCGGTGACTGCTTCGAGACAGAGGATCAGAAGTATGGTATGGCATTTTTCCTTGACAAGAACAAAGAGAAAGTAAAAGAGCCTTTTAAGAACGCATA
>CAYUKT010000384.1:0-1384 GCA_964445285.1 uncultured Bacteroides sp.
AGAACCGGTGCGGGTATTGCATGTACTGGGCGGCTTGAATCTTGGCGGCGCAGAGAGCAGGGTGATGGATCTGTACCGCTGCATGGACAGGGACAAAGTACAGTTTGATTTTCTGATACATCGCAGGGATATCGGTTCTGCGGCTTGTCAGAAACATTTTTATGAGGAAGAAGTGGAGGCGCTGGGCGGAAAGGTTTATGCGCTTCCTAAATTTATGGTCTATAATTATGCCGCGTACCGGCGGGCGGCGCGGGATTTTTTTCGGGCACATCATGAGTTTGCAGTGGTACAGGGACATATGACCAGCACGGCGGCCATCTATCTGCCCCAGGCAAAGAAGGCAGGCGTTCCGGTAGTGTGTGCCCATGCCAGAAGCGCAGGTGTGGATAAAGGCATCAAAGGCATCATCACGAAATTATTGAGGCTTCCACTGCTGAAAAAGGCGGATTATTGTCTGGCTTGCTCCAAAGAGGCCGGGGAGGCCGTGTTTGGTTCAAAGTGGGCTGATTCGGCGAAGGCCCGTCTGGTTCCCAATGCCATTAATGCCCAGAGATTTCAGTATAATCCGGCCCTGCGGGAGAAGATGAGGACAGAACTTTCGCTGGGTGATAGTTTCGTGATCGGGCATGTGGGCAGATTCCATTATGCCAAGAATCATGAATTTTTATTGGAGGTCTTTGGCAGACTGCATCAGAACCTGGAGCAAAAGGGCAGATCCTGCAAGCTTTTGCTGTTAGGGGAAGGAGAAGGAATGGCGGCGGCCAAAGCCCAGGCAGCGGCGCTTGGCGTGGAGAAAGATGTGTTGTTTCTGGGGAATCACAAAGATGTGGAGGCCTATTATCAGGTCTTTGATCTATTTCTCTTTCCATCCCGGTTTGAGGGACTGCCGGGCACTGTGGTGGAGGCCCAGGCGGCAGGACTGCGGTGTATTATTTCCGACCGGATCACAACAGAGGTGGGCATCAGTGAGCTGGTGAGTTTTCATAGTCTGGAGGATGGTGCGGATCAGTGGGCTAAGGAAGTGGAATGCAGCATGGTGTATGAGAGGCGGGACAGATGTGAAGCGGTCAGGAAGGCCGGTTTTGACGTGCAGGAGCAGGCAAGACGGCTGGAGAGGTTTTATTTGACGGGGATATTGGAATAGTTTGTATCGGATGGATTTGAAAGGTGTGTGTATGAGCAGAATGGAAGCATTACCTGTAAGAACGGAAGATGAGTTGGAATTTGTAATTTTCTGTATTGAAAACATGGCGCTGAAGCAGGGAAAAAATGCCAGGGATGTATATGTTGCAGTGAAAGATAAAAGCAATATATTGAGCAATTATATCATTCCCGGATATGAATTTTTGCACACACAGGATAAGGAGTATATTCTTGAGGATAT
>CAYUKT010000384.1:1484-2698 GCA_964445285.1 uncultured Bacteroides sp.
TGTGCCGCCGTGGGGAGGATGTGACGAATTATGATATCGTAATGGGCGGTGTTGCGAATGATAAAGTATTTGATACTGTTGAATTATATTTTCAGAATATGATATCAAAGACGGAGGCGCTTGGACGATTAAAATATGAAAAGCCAAATGCGCAGATATGTATCCGATCTCAGGTAATAATAGATAGGTATCTGCACTTTGAAGGGAGCAATAAACTATGAGGGCAAATCCGATTCTTTTACAAAAGAAATATGCCAGAGTAATAACATTATTTGCTGAAAAATGCAATTTAACGCTTGACGCTGCATTGGATTTTTTTTATCGGTCTAAGGAGTACCAACTTCTCAGGGAAGGTGTGGCAGACCTGCATTGTATGAGTGATGATTATCTGGCAGAGGATTTGAAAGAAGAGTACCAGGAGTATAACAAATGAACCAGAAGAAAAAAGTGATGCTCATTGTGCCGATGCTGCACCAGGGAGGTTTTGAGCGGATATGTGTGGCCACAGCGAGACTGCTTGCGCCATATTATGAAGTATGCATTGTATTGTTTGACTCCCATGATATTGCCTACGATATTGAGGGACTGCACGTAATCGATATTGGGCTGGGCGTGAAAGAAGGTCTGGCAGGCAAGTTATTTCGTGTCCTGCAGCGCAGCTTGAAGGTGCGGCGGCTGAAACGGCAGCTGCAGACAGACATTGCCTATAGTTTTGGCTCTACGGCCAATATTGTCAATGTCCTTTCCGGAAACCGTGCGAAAGTCTGGGTGGGGCTGCGCAGTTATATGGATATGGAAGATGAGAAAAGGATCCGTCTCTTAGTCAAACGTGCGGATAAGATATTGTGCTGTTCTAAGCGGATTGCGGAAGAATTGCAGGAAAAATATGGGTGTGATAAGGCGGTGACGCTGTATAATCCTCTGGATATGGCGGACCTGCAAGCGAAGGCACAGGCGGAGAAACCGCAGATGCCCTGGAAAGAACACGGCCCCATCATTGTTTCCATGGGACGGGAGGATGATGTTAAAGGGTTCTGGCATCTGATCAAGGCGTTTGCGCTGGTAAAACAGAAGATCAACGATGCCAGGCTGATGATTATCGGGGATGGCGGGTTTACACCATATAAGAAATTGGCCGGGGAACTTGGCGTGGGGGAGGATGTGTATTTTACGGGGATGCAGCGGAACCCCTTTCCCTATCTGCAAAGCGCGGC
>CAYUKT010000385.1:0-2695 GCA_964445285.1 uncultured Bacteroides sp.
ACCTGAAGGACCTACGAAAATAATGAATTCCTGATCTGCGATTTCAAGATTGAAATCTTTTACTGCCTCAAAGCCGTTCGGATAAACTTTGCAGACATTTTTTAAAGATAAACTTGCCATGATTGCCTCCTAATTGTATTTTTTTAGTTTCCCGTACGATTATCATCAGATAATCAACTCTGTGACTAGTATAGCGGACTTTTTCTGCGTTTACCATACCACTATTTCACAAAGATTTCAATTTCGATTGTAAAATTTGCTTACTTTATACAAGCATTTTTTCCATTCACGACAAGTTGACTAAGAATTTGTGGTGTTCCTATACATCTTAACCAAAACGAGCTGTGCTCGTTTTCGAGGACCGCTTCGCGGCCTCGTACTTAGCCTAAATCTACTCTTTGCTCGTTTTCGAGGACCGCTATTTATAAAATCTGCTTGACCTTATACCCTGCCTTTGTCACGGCCTCTGTCAGTATCTCATCAGACACTTCTTCCGCCATCATAACGCTGGCCTGTTTCTCCTCCAGGCTGACATCTACCTTGCTCACGCCCTCCACGCCTTCCAGGGCTTCCTTGACACGGGCCTGGCAATGTGCGCACATCATACCTTCAATATCTAATACTTTTACCATTTGATCTTCCTCCTTTTTATCTGGCATCGCCATTTGATCTATTCCCGTAAAGCCGTCTATAAATTCCGGCATAGGAACCTTTTTATAGGCCTTATCCCGCCTGGTGTCCCGCACAGCGAAAAGGTTTAGGCGCAAAGCGTTCGTCACCACACAGAAACTCGACAGGCTCATGGCCGCAGCTGCAAACATGGGATTTAAACTTAAACCCATCACCGGTACCAGAATACCTGCCGCCAGCGGAATCCCGATACAGTTATAAAAGAAAGCCCAGAACAGATTCTCATGGATATTCTTCAACACCTGTCTGGAAAGCCGAATTGCCGCAGACACATCCTGCAGTTTTGACTTCATCAATACGATATCCGCCGCGTCAAGGGCCACATCCGCGCCTGCGCCTATGGCAATCCCCACGTCTGCCCTGGTCAGTGCCGGTGCATCATTGATTCCATCTCCCACCATGGCAGTCTGTCCATACTCAGACAATCTGCGGATCACGGACTCCTTATCCCCCGGCAGCACGTCTGAGACAATGGCGTCAATGCCTGCCTGCCGTCCAATAGCCTGTGCCGTCCGGCGGTTATCCCCGGTCAGCATGACCACCTGTATTCCCATATGGTTAAGTTCTTTCACAGCGCTTACACTGTCCGGTTTGATCACATCCGCCACCGCGATTATGCCAAGCAGCCGGTTGTTCCTGGCAAAATAAAGCGGTGTCTTGCCCTCACCGGCCATTTCTTCGCCCCGCTTCCTGAATCCCTCTGTCATAAGACCCCGTTCCGTGAGCAGGGCGCCATTGCCGCCCATCGCCTTTTCACCGGAACACAGACCTTCCACGCCCCAGCCGGGAAGCGCTCTGAAATTCTCCACTTCCCCTGTCGTAATCCGTTCTGTCCCTGCCCGTTCACAAACTGCCTTGGCCAGAGGATGTTCGCTTTTCTGCTCCAAGGCAGCCGCTGCCTGCAATAGTTCTTTTTCGGAGACACCCTCGGCAGGACAGATATCTGTCACCTGTGGTTTTCCCTCAGTCACAGTACCCGTTTTGTCCAGTACCACAAAGTTTACTTTGCCGGCCCGCTCCAGGGCTGTCGCATTTTTAAAAAGGATACCCTGGCCGGCGCCCACACCATTACCCACCATGATGGCCACCGGTGTGGCAAGTCCCAGAGAACAGGGACAGCTGATCACCAGCACACTGATGGCATAAGAGAGCGCCTTCCCGATGCTTGCCCCCGCAGCCAGCCAGATAATACCCGTAATCATTGCAAGAGTGATGACTACCGGTACGAACACACCGGACACGCGGTCCGCTATCTGCGCAATAGGCGCTTTCGTGGCTACCGCATTTTCTACCATATCTATAATCTGCTGCAAGGTGGTATCCCTGCCTACGCGGGTTGCTTTACACAACAGCGCCCCATTCTGATTCAGGGTCGCTGCACTGACCCTGTCCCCCACCGCCTTATCAACCGGAAGGCTCTCGCCTGTGAGCGCAGACTCATCTATCGCACTTTCGCCCTCTATAATCTCACCATCCACCGGAATACTCTCGCCGGGTTTTACCACGAAAAGATCACCCAGCGTGACATCCTCCGCAGCTACAGTTACTTCCACCCCATTCCGCATCACATGTGCTGTCTTAGGCGCCAAATCCATCAGGCTCTTGACCGCGTTCGTGGTCTTACCTTTGCTGTAGGCTTCCAGCATCTTTCCTACGGTAATCAAAGTCAAAATCATCGCTGCCGACTCAAAATACATATCATGCAGACAGTGCACAGCCATATCCGCCTGGCCACCGCCCATATAACCGCCCATACGGAACATGACCGCCGTGCTGTATACAAAGGCCGCACTGCTTCCCAGCGCCACCAGGGTATCCATATTAGGAGCACGGTGTAACAGGCTCGTAAATCCGCTGATAAAAAATTTCTGGTTAATGACCATTACAAGCCCTGTAATCAAAAGCTGGTACAAGGCAATCGCCCAAGGATTCCCGGCAAAGCCTTCCGGCACATACCATCCCCACATCAGATGCCCCATGGACACATACATGAGCGGCAACAGCA
>CAYUKT010000386.1:0-2695 GCA_964445285.1 uncultured Bacteroides sp.
AACTTTCTCACATTTCCCAGACAGGGATCTTCCTCGCCGCTGATAAACAAAATGGGCATATCCGGCTGACTGCATTTCCATCCTTTTAGCCGGTACGCATCATCCATCAGATCAAACAACGTCAGATAACCGTCCACTGTAAAAGTAAACCCGCAGCCCGGATCCTGCTCATAGGCCTCCACCACTGCCGGTGTCGCACAAATCCAGGAAAATTTGCTCTTTTCTCCTGTAAATTTCCGGATATACGGTCCAAAAGAAAGTCCTTCCATCCGTTTGCTGATCCGGTGTTCTCCATGCACCGCCCGTTCCAGCTTTGTTAAGAGTCTTCCAATTCCTGTGGCAGAATTTTTACTGGGAGAGCCACAGATAATCAGCATTTTCAATTCATCGTCCCACCGCTTGGCATAACAGCGCGCGGCCAGAGAACCCATGCTGTGCCCGAAGAGGATTATTGGAAGCCCCGGCCACCGTTCTTTTGCCAGCTCCGTGATCTGATGCAGATCTGACAGCATGGAGTCTTCGCCGCCTCCATACATATCGCCCAGATCTTCTGCTTTCCGGACACTGTGTCCATGTCCTCTGTGATCGTGAATCACACAGGCAAAGCCTTTTTGGCTCATATATTCCATAAAATCCTGATACCGCTCCTTATGCTCGCACATCCCATGGGAAATCTGGAAAATGTGGTGGCGCTGTCTTTTAATGCGGACGGCAGGGAGGCTTTCGCAGCAGCAACTAAGAAAGCCTATGAAAATGGCGAGACGATTGCCATTTATTATGACGGAGAGTTTGTGAGCGTACCTAATGTACAGGCTGTCATTACGGATGGTAATGCGGTCATCACCGGACAGCAGTCCGTGGAGGAAGCGCAGCAGCTTGCTTCTACGATCCGTATCGGTGGTCTGAAACTGGAACTGGAAGAACTTCGTTCCAATGTGGTGGGCGCACAGCTTGGTTCGGCGGCGATTGAGACCAGTTTGAAAGCGGCGGCAGTGGGATTTGCATTGGTGGTCATTTTCATGATTGCCGTATACTATATTTCCGGTTTGGCAGCTTCCCTGGCACTGTGCTTATATACGGAACTGCTGGTCATTTTACTGTATGCTTTCGAAGCGACACTGACACTGCCCGGTATTGCAGGTATCATCCTTTCCGTTGGTATGGCGGTGGATGCAAACGTGATCATCTTTGCACGTATCAGGGAGGAACTTGCTACTGGTAAGACGGTACAGTCTTCCATTAAGATTGGTTTCCAGAAAGCATTGTCCGCTATTCTGGATGGTAATATCACTACCTTAATTGCGGCATTGGTGCTTTACTTTATGGGAAGCGGCACCATCAAGGGATTCTCGATTACTTTGATGCTTGGTATTTTCTTATCCATGTTTACGGCATTGTTTGTTACGAGATTTTTAGTCAATATCTTTTTTGCACTGGGTGTGCAGAGCGAGAAGGCTTATGGCGTGGCAAAGGAGAGAAAGCCCATCAATTTTCTTTCCAAACGTTTTGTATACTTTGGTATTTCTGCGGCAGTGATCTTGATCGGCTTTATTGTTATGGGTGTGAATAGTTCCCAGATTGGTATGCCACTCAATTACAGCCTTGATTTTGTGGGTGGTACTTCCACCACCATGACGTTGAATGAGGATATGAGCATTGAAGATATCGATGCCAAGATTGTTCCTCATGTGGAAGATATCACAGGGGATGGTAATGTACAGACCACGAAAGTGGCCGGTTCCAACCAGATCATCATTAAGACCAGAACTTTGAATGTGGATGAAAGGCAGCAGTTTGCCGATTTGATGGCCAATAACTTCGGCGTGGACAAGAACAGTATTACGGCGGAGACTATCAGTGCTACTATCAGTTCGGAGATGCAGACAGATGCAGTGAAAGCAGTCCTGTTATCCACAGTGCTGATGCTTCTGTATATCTGGTTCCGGTTTAAAGATATCCGTTTCGGTGCAAGTTCCGTGATCGCACTGGTACACGATGTATTGGTGGTGCTGGCTTTCTACGCGGTGGTACGGATTTCCGTGGGCAATACCTTTATCGCCTGTATGCTGACCATTGTGGGTTATTCCATCAATGCGACCATCGTTATCTTTGACCGTATCCGTGAGAACCTGCGGGAGATGGGCAGAAAGGAAGATTTACAGGGTCTGGTCAATAAGAGCATTACCCAGACATTGTCCAGAAGTATTTTTACTTCCCTGACAACCTTCTTTATGGTGGCGGCCCTTGAGGTGTTCGGTGTCTCTTCCATCCGGGAGTTCGCACTGCCGCTGATGGCAGGTATTATCTGCGGTACGTATTCTTCTATCTGTCTCACCGGGGCTATGTGGTATGTGTTCCGTACCAAGTTTGTGCAGAAGGTGGAAAAGAAATAAGAGAGAAATGTTGTTATATTTATAGATCAGGCAATGGACGTTCTGTCGTGGTGGGAGCCATGGCAGGGCGTCTATTTCAATTTATAGGAAAGTTGTCCGCTTAACCGAGTCCGCGAAGCGGCACTCGCAATCGAGCTGTGCTCGATTTGTTAATCTTGCGGAGCAAATTTACTTTTGGTATGGGAAATAGGAAACTGCTTCATGAAGTACTATAAATTACCCTTTGAAAATGGTACAATATCTATAAATATAAGTCATAGCGATAGTTTTGAGGTGTTATATGAGTAAATGGATGGTGTCTG
>CAYUKT010000387.1:0-2689 GCA_964445285.1 uncultured Bacteroides sp.
CTGGTTTAAAAAACATCAACGCAGAGAATGCCCGTCCTTTGGCATTCTCTTGTGTAAGATTTAGTACTTCTTAACGAAGCAGCCTCTGCTGCTGAGTTTTAGAAGTACTTCTTACACTATGAACACTGCCGCATGCGCCGCCAGGATACTCCTGCCGTCCCGTGTGTACGCGGGCTGATACTGATGCTTTTGCACTTCATATTTCTCCGGGAGCACATAGGGTGTGGAACGATGGTTCACAATGATCATCCCATTCTCAAATACCCCTGTCTCGATCCCCCGCTCCCTGATACCGCTCACAGGCTGTATGTACCGCTCCAGAATATCCCGGATCAGGGTCGTTCCCGACTGAATCAGCGGATACATTTCCCGGTTGCCCTGCTCATAGGGCACATGGGGAATATTTTTGGCCCCATAAGATGCCCCGATCTGCACCCCTAAAGAATACACCGCGCCCCGAACAGTCTCAGTATATGCTGTAAAAATGGCCGCCAGGGCACTCTCCTCATACACCGCCGCACAACAACTGCCATCCACATAATCCGCCAGAGAGCTTCCGCCCCGATACCGGCAGAATGATTCTCCCTGGGGGATCACAGTGATACCGTACCGGTAGGGCATCTTTTGACAGGGTTCTCCCGCGATACCAAAACAAGATTTTGCCAGCCCATCATTAGGTCCATGTATAAGAACACCGCCATCCTTCACCCAGTTCCTGACCGCATTCTCACTCTTATGATGTTCCACCGCCCCATAACAGTCATTTGCCGCCACGATCAGCACCCGGTAGGATGACAGGGCCCCCGCCTCTATCTGATGACTGCTGATCACATCCACTTGATATCCCAGATCACAGCCGAGCTTATACCATCCCAGCAGATCCAGTCTCCGGATTTTGTTGTTCCCCACCTCATAGGGCTCAAAATGCGCCATTTCCGAAGGAAACAATATGGCTATCTCCTTTTTGCGCGGCCCTTTCCTGAGAGACAATACTTCTCCAAGCCATTCATTGCCAAGGGCAAGGGATTCCAGAAAATCTTCCCCCATCCGGTTCAGCACCCCGCCGTCATCCAGCCCGTTCATCCCATAGCAGGTATAACCATCCACGCCGCATGCTGCCATGGTTCCGATCATCTCCGCCGGTGTCAGGAAAGCATAAATGTCATTGTAGATATACCTGCCAAAATATATGCCTCCCACCATGGGCTTTCCTTCATTCATAACCCGCATCATACTGTGCTGACAAGACACCACATAGGCATCCGGGTTCCCATCCGGTGTTACAGGGACGGTGATAAAATGGCAGGAATCCACATAGGGCGCCAATGCATAGATATCTATCCCCCTAACCGCCGTGTCCCACAACATACTGTAAGCATTGTCATGGTCCGCCTGCTGCCGCCCATAAATATTCAGAAAATACCCCCACTGGGTCATATCCGGGCAGAGGAACAGCTGCGGATTCTTCTCCTTCAGTACTTTCTGCATTTCCTGAAAATAGAGCGTCAGCTCCCGCATCCGCCAGAGAGCATTATCCCTGAAGACTAAAAAACGCGGACTTTGTCTCCTCACGTCTTCCTCCGTATAGAAAGTATCTTCCCCATAGCGCAGTCCATGCCAGTATTCTCCCGGCAGCACACCTGCAAAGTTGTCCGCCATGATTCCGTAATTCCTGTTCAGCCACTCAATATCGCCCTGATAAAGTTCTTCCAGGAAATCCGTATAACGCTTGATGCCTTCCGCGTCAAAACTGGGCGCCACCACAGGATCCCACATACTGCACACAGGGATCACCTCTTTTGATACTCCCGCCTGCACAGCCTCACATCTCTCGCAGCCGTCCCCGTAACGTTCCATCACCCGCTCCACATGTTCTTTCATGGACAGCTGTGCCTTCTTCGACCAGTATTTATACCACTTACCGGGACTGCCGTCCGCATACACCGTTTCCTCCCCGTAAATGGGCGGGCTGAAACGGATATGCGGATACAGATTGTCCCCGTTAAGATACAACAGCAGAAAGTTATACGAAAGTCCGTGGGACAGAGCAGAGCGCCCCATATACTCCTGCATCCTGACATACTGGCTGAGCGCTCCCGTCCTATATCGTTCCCTGAAATCTTCCCACGCCTTTGTATCAAACATCACACTGTTAAAGCCAAGCCGTTTGATCAGCTCCATCATCTCGTCAACAAAGGTTTCGTCCTCATAGGCGGGACAATAGAAATTACCGAATATCACATTTATATATGGTCTGTTATCTGTCTTGCTGGTCAGTCTCATAACAATTCCCTTTAATCCATGGAATCAAGCAGTCTGTCTACCGTGGTAAAAGCCAGCCCGGTCACCGTATCGGCGCATCCATAATAAATGGCGATCCTTCCCGTGGCCGCATCCGTCAGCGCCGCACAGGGAAATACCACATTAGGTACATCGCCCACACACTCATACAGTTCGTGGGGACCTAAAATATAGTTCCTGGTCCTCTTTTTCACTTTCCACGGTTCTTCCAGATCAAGCAGTGCACAGCCCATCCGATAGACAAAGCCGTTGCAGGTATTGATCACTCCGTGATAGATCAAAATCCATCCCTCATCCGTTTCGATCGGCACACTTCCCGCCCCAATCTTCGTGGACTGCCATGCGGATTCATCCCCTTTGATCGTACCCATCACCAGCCTGTGTCGTC
>CAYUKT010000388.1:0-2687 GCA_964445285.1 uncultured Bacteroides sp.
GATACAGGAGTGGTGCTTCGTGCCGTTGAGGTGGATGCGGATGTGATTCTTTTGGCCAAGGCGGTGGACGGTGTCTATGATGACGATCCGAGAAGAAATCCTGAGGCAAAGAAGTATGATGAAGTGTCGATTGATGAGGTAATCGAGAAGAATCTTCTGGTGGTGGACATGACAGCTTCCATTTTGGCACGGGATAATAAGATGCCAATGTGGGTGTTCGGGTTGAATGAGGAGAACAGTATTGTCAATACCGTCAAGGGGAATTTTAACGGTACGAAGGTAACCGTATAACAAAAGCAGCTGGAGGGTAACAGTATGGATGCAAGAGTAAAACCTTATGAGGAAAAGATGCAGAAGTCCTATGATTTTCTGGTGACAGATCTGGGTACGATCCGTGCCGGCCGTGCGAACCCGCATGTTCTTGACAGGATTAAAGTAGATTACTATGGTACACCTACGCCCATTCAGCAGGTGGGTAATATTACGGTACCGGAACCGCGTGTTCTCCAGATCGCACCGTGGGAGAAGAGTCTGATCAAGGATATTGAGAAGGCGATCATGATGTCTGATGTGGGGATCAATCCTTCCAATGATGGTTCCCTGATTCGTCTGGTATTTCCGGAACTTACGGAGGAACGCCGTAAGGAGCTGGTGAAAGATATCAAGAAGCGCGGCGAGGAGAGTAAGGTCGCGATCCGCAATACGAGACGGGATGGCAATGATGCTTTCAAGAAGCTGGCCAAGACAGAAGTGTCAGAGGATGAGATTAAGGAATTAGGGGATGACCTGCAGAAGCTGACCGATAAATTTATCAAAGAGATCGATAAGCTGGTGGAGGAGAAATCCAAGGAAATACTTACCGTATAATTTTTACGAATAGGCAGTATAGTTTCAGAAAACATATCAGAGAGGGGCTTACAGAATAGGGATTCTGTTGCCCCCTTTCCTGTGTGCATAGAGATGTCTGGCAAAACCGGTTATCTGTTGCTTACGGGTTTACATAATATTATAGTATGCAGTGGCGGTGAATGGCAGGATACTGCCTTATGTGGAGGGAAGTATGGAAAAGGACATCAAAATACCGAATCATGTGGCGATAATTCTGGATGGAAACGGCAGATGGGCCAAGAGTAAAGGGATGCCGCGCAATTATGGGCATGTACAGGGGGCGAAGACGGTAGAAGTGATCTGCGAGGAAGCCTATCGCATGGGCATACAGTATCTGACCGTATATGCTTTTAGTACGGAAAACTGGAATCGACCCAAGGATGAGGTGGATGCGTTGATGGGTCTTTTGCGCAATTATATGAAGACCTGTCTGAAAACAGCGGCCAAGAACAATATGTGTGTGAGGGTGATCGGGGAGAAATCCAGATTGGATGAGGATATCCGCAACCGTATCGCACAGCTGGAGGAAGCGACCAGGAATAATACGGGTCTGCATTTCCAGATCGGTATCAATTATGGCGGGCGGGATGAGATTGTCCGGGCAGTGCGGGAGATTGCGCTCAAAACAGCCAAGGAAGGTCTGGACGCTGACCGGATTACGGAGGAGATGATCAGCGAGACGCTGGATACGAAGGGGATTCCGGACCCGGATTTGTTGATCCGCACCTGTAATGAGCAGAGAATATCTAATTTTCTGCTATGGCAGCTGGCTTACACGGAGTTCTATTTTACACCGGTGGCCTGGCCTGATTTTACCAAAGAAGAATTAGAAAAAGCCGTGGAGGCATATAATAAGAGAGACAGACGATACGGTCTGGTCAAAGAATAGGAAGGTGCCGGTATGTTTCTTACAAGATTGATAAGTGGTATTTTGCTGGTGATAGCGGCGCTGGCGGTTATTATGACGGGCGGTGTGCTTCTGGCGGTGGTGCTTGGGATGATTTCCGTGATCGCATACAGGGAGCTGACCAAGGCATGTGGTATGTGGCCTGAGGGAAAGCCAGGTATTCTGGAGATTGCAGGCTGTATCATGACGGTGCTGTATTATGTAGTGATAGCGGTATCTTTGCAGCGGTGGGACGCAGCAATCCATGTGGCCGTGGTATTCGGTGTGGTGATAACTTTTTTGGTGTTTTTGTTTGTCTATGTGTTTACTTTCCCCAAGTATCATGCAAATCAGGTGATGACAGCGGTGTTTTCTTTTCTCTATGCGCCAGTGATGTTGTCCTTTATTTATCTGCTGCGGGCAGGATTGGCAGAAGGCAGATATCTGGTATGGCTCGTATTTCTATGTTCCTGGGGAAGCGATACCTGCGCTTATGCCGTGGGTGTTCTGATCGGCAGACATAAGATGACGCCGAAGTTAAGTCCGAAGAAGTCTGTGGAGGGAGCAGTCGGCGGCGTAGTGGGAGCGACGCTTCTGTGTATGCTTTACACACAACTGGTGATCAATGTATATACGTCTGAGACGTTTTCCCTTGTCCAGGCAGCTTTGCTGGGAGCCGTGGGAGCGATGGTATCCATGGTGGGAGATCTGGCAGCTTCCGCGATCAAACGGGATCATGATATTAAAGATTATGGGAAACTGATACCGGGACATGGCGGGATCATGGATCGGTTTGACAGTGTGATCGTGACGGCGCCAATCATTTTTATGGGAACAGTATTGTTTTTTTAGGAGTGGTGTGAGAAGAACTTCTAAAGACGTCCCGCCATTGGACGGGACGCCAAGAAGTTCT
>CAYUKT010000389.1:0-2686 GCA_964445285.1 uncultured Bacteroides sp.
CTCCTTATTCCCCACAAACAGCGCTCTCAGTCGGTGACGCCGTATTCCTGTCGTGTTCGCTAAGGTGAGTCTCCTTCATAGCATTTCTTTTCATATCTCAATACAAATCCCAATATGATCAGGATTATCCGTATTGTTCTATTGTATACATGTATAACATAATTTATTTTCAAATACAAGTATTGTTTTCCAAATCACAGATATTGTATCCGAAAAAATACAATCCTGGATTAAGTCTAATCTTTGAGGATGTGTTCCGCAACTGACGCTTCTTTGAAGCAATGAATCATCTGCCTACAACTTCTTAATTCTGTCCACAGCCTCCACCGTATTCTCATAACTGCCAAAAGCCGTCAGCCTGAAATACGTCTCACCGCTGGGCCCAAATCCAGATCCCGGCGTACCCACCACATTGGCCTTTTCCAGAAGATAATCGAAGAACTCCCAGCTTGTCATGCCGTCCGGCGCTTTCAGCCAGATATAAGGCGCATTGACGCCGCCGGAAACACTGTAGCCCGCACTCTTTAAGCCGTCCAGGATATAGGCCGCATTTTTCATGTAATAGGCAACCAGTTCTCTGGTCTCCCTCTTGCCTGCTTCGCTGTAGACCGCCTCACCGGCTCTCTGAATGATATAGGGCGCACCATTATACTTGGTACCATGTCTTCTCGCCCAGAGCGCATGTAAAGACACATCGCCCACTTTTAACTCCTTAGGGACAACCGCAAATCCAAGACGCACACCGGTAAAGCCGGCATTCTTGGAGAAGGAGCGCAGTTCGATGGCACAAGTTCTGGCCCCCTCACACTCATAAATGGTATGCGGTACATCCGCCTCGGAAATATATGCCTCATAAGCCGCATCATATATGATCACGGAACCATTCTTATTGGCATAATCCACCCACTCCTGCAGCTGTGCTTTGGTAATGGTAGAGCCGGTGGGATTATTGGGGAAACACAGATAGATCAGATCCGGCACTTCCTTGGGCAATTCCGGTGCGAAACCGTTCTCCGCAGTACAGGGCATGTAGATCACATCACTCCAATTCCCCGTGGTCTCATCATAAGTCCCTGTCCGTCCCGCCATCACATTGGTATCCACATACACCGGATACACCGGATCACAGACTGCAATCTTATTGTCCAAGGCAAAGATTTCCTGAATATTGCCGGAATCACATTTGGCCCCATCGGAGATAAAAATCTCGTCCGCCGCAATCTGACAGCCTCTCGCCTTGTAATCATTGTCCGCAATCGCTGTCCGCAAAAATTCATACCCCAGATCCGGCGCATAACCGCGGAATGTCTTTGCATCTGCCATCTCATCCACAGCACTGTGGAGAGCACTGATCACTGCCGGGGAAAGGGGTTGTGTCACATCCCCGATACCCAGTCTGATAATCTTCTTATCCGGGTTCGCCTCAGCATAAGCATTCACTTTCTTGCCAATCGTGGAAAAAAGATAACTGCCGGGCAATTTCAGATAGTTGTCGTTCACTTTAACCATGGTGTTTTCCTCTCTCTTTTCTTCTATAAGACCGCGTCTTTTGCGACCTTATAGTCATTTAATGTCCACATCACCATCAAAAACCGTGACCGCAGGTCCCGTCATATAGACCAGATCCGCCTCCCGGTCCCAGGTGATCGTAAGTTCGCCTCCTAACAGTTTAACAGTAACCGTCTCGTCCGTCAAACCATTTAAAATACATGCCACCACCGCAGCGCAGGCCCCGGTGCCGCAGGCCAGTGTCTCACCCGTGCCCCGCTCCCATACCCGCATGAGAACCGTCTGTCTGTCCATCACTTCCACGAACTCCGTGTTCGTCTTTCTGGGAAATCTCTCATGCTTTTCAAAAAAGGGGCCGATCTTCTCAAGATCCAGTTCCCTGACACCGTCCATAAATACAACCGCGTGCGGGTTTCCCATTGACACACATGTCATTTTATAATCCTGTCCCTGCACACAGATCATCTCATCCACAGCCTGCTCCCGCTCGCAGACAACCGGCACCAGTTCTGCCCTAAGTTCCGGCGTTCCCATATTGACACGCACCGTATCCACCTTGCCGTCTTTTAAGAAAAGCTGCAAATACTTAATCTTGCCGCAACTTATGACACTTATGTCAGTCTTGTTTGTAAGTCCTTTATCATACACGTATTTAGCCACACAACGGATACCATTGCCGCACATTTCCGCCCTGCTGCCATCCGCGTTGTACATCTCCATCTCAAAATCCGCCTCGTCCGAAGGATTGATAAAGATCACCCCATCGCCGCCCACACCGAAATGCCGATCACTGGCACGGCGCACGAAGTCCGCCTTCTCTTCCGGCGCGATCTTCTCCTTCGTGCCGTCAATATAAATATAATCGTTTCCACAGCCCTGCATCTTCGTAAACTTCATACCACAGCCCTTCCTTTCGCTTGCTCCATTCCTTTACACTCCTTATCGCTTATATAAATAACTTATATGATGTAACAGCAAATATGACACTTGTGTCAATACCATCACAAATCTTCTGCTCCGCACCCTGGCATAACTGCTGCCTTCCATCCATAAAATCAGTGTATCACATACATCTTGCAGGAAAAGCTCAATACATGCTCGCAGCTGTGCAAAAACTGCCATCATCCTATCCCCGCATCATCACAAGCACCATCTGGGCTGTCTCCACCATATTTGT
>CAYUKT010000390.1:0-2676 GCA_964445285.1 uncultured Bacteroides sp.
CCGCCCAATGACGGCGTCCCCTTCGAGGAAATCCTATACCGGTTAAAACGAGACTGACGCAGACTGTTTAGCCTGCGTCTGCCTGTGTCTATGATATCTTGTATTCCAATTCAAATGGATACCCATCTTTCTTGTTCTCTTCCGAGAGAGTATCTGTCTCAATGATACAGAAATCATCACTCTTTAAGACTTCCTTCATTTCTTCCCGCACTGCATTAAAGTCTGACACATGGGTAGAGATTCTGCGACAGGCAAAATCGCCCTCTTCGATGGTGCGGACAGTCCGCTCAGAATCATTGGCCAGCTTAGGCGCATCCCCGGTTATTGTGAGGAACATATGGCGCTGATATATACCTTTCCGGTATTCGTGCAGCACGCCGGAAGGATAAGCTACGGCGGTTCCCAGCTGCTGTGCAGTGACAAAAAGTTTCAGGATATACTGCCCATAATATTTGGGAATATCCATGTCTTCCAAAGGGACTGTCAGCATCTTGCGTTTCACAATCTCATTGTGATAGAAACCATCGGGCAGAAGAATACCGCTCTTACTCTCCGGAATCTTAGCCAGTCCGGTCACGGGACTTGCCATGTTCTGCAGGGTCTCCTGTAAAGTACCCAGACAATTGTGGATTTCCAGAATCTTTTGTTCTGCCAGGATCTTGCCGTCATAGAGGAGTTTCTGCAGATTAATGGAATTATTTTCTACATAATTATTCAGGTCTTTCAGAGGAATCCCCAGCTTGATACAGACAGTGATCGCATCCAAAAGATAGAGCTGTTCCATCGTATAATAGCGATAGTTGGTCTCTGTGTTGATAAATGCCGGTTTTAAAATACCAATCTGATCATAATAGCGCAGGGATTTGATGCTTACATTCTTTAATTTTGAGACTTTACCGATAGACATATATTGACTCATTGCTATAATCCTAATGCCATACAGGCACTCCATTAATTCATATTCTGATGTCAAACTATACCCGAGGGGAAGAGTTGACTAAGTCATATTTTGTCACAACTTCCGTCCAAAAACAACCCCTTTTTATAAACTAGTGGTAAGGAAAATTTGACATACAATATCATGTATATTACTGACAAGGGATGTTATCCGAAGCCTCGAAACGATACATGCAAGGAAAGTCGAGGAGCAGATTTTTGGGGCTTTACAAAACTACAATACACATGATATAATTGTTAAAACATATCTGGGAATCTGAAATTCTGATATTACGTCTGTGACACATCGTAGAACCTGAATCCCTTATATGAAAATAGAATAAGGGAGGAAAGCTGATGGGAATAAAAGATGAGTATCAGTTTGATTATCTGGACGATAATCAGAGATTTGCTGATCAGGTGAATGGAGCGCTGTTTGGCGGGAAACAGATAGTAAAGGCGGAAGAATTGGAACCTATGGAGCCGCAGTCGGTAAATCTGGAGAATAGAGCCGGTAAAAGAAGGCCGGCCAAGACAGTCGTGGATAAGAAGCGTTTATGGAACGGCAGGAAAATACATATTCTGGTGATAGAAAACCAGAACTATGTGGATTATCAGATGGTGTTTAGAAACATGCTATCGGAGAGTATTGCATATAACAAGCAGTGGAAACAAAAGAAAGCGGAGCATGAACGGCAGGATGATTTAAAGAAAACAGATGAATATTTATCTCATATGAAGAAGGAAGAGATATTTACGCCGATTATTACGCTGGTGGTGTATTTTGGAACGGAACATCCGTGGGACGGTGCGAAATGTCTATACGATCTGCTGGATATTGATGAAGATATGAAATCGGTTGTGTCAAATTACCGGCTGAATCTATATGATTGTCAGGCTCATGATACTTTTGAGGAATATCAGACAGGACTGCGGCAGGTATTTGAGACAGCCCGTTATGCGAAGGATAAAGAGAAGCTTCTACAGATTATGGAAGAGAATCGAGAAGTGTACAGCAGGATAGACAGCGAGACGAAAGAGATGATAGAGGTGCTGGTAAATGTGAAGATACCGGAAACTTTTCAGGTAAAAGAAGATGGAGAGGAGAGATACGATATGTGTAAGGCGTTTGAGGATATGAAACTGGAAGGAATTGAAATAGGCTTAGCAGAAGGAATGGAAAAAGGAATACGAGCATTGATAGAAACTTGTAAAGAACTGGGGATATCCAGGGGTGTGATTATAGAAAAATGCATGGTGAAGTTTGAAATGACGGAGGAGAAGGCTGTTGCATATGCGGCAGAGTATGGCATATAGAAAACTGTATGAACATAAAGGTTTGCCAAGTAAAAGAATCCGCATACAATACACCGTATGCGGATTCCTATATTGCAGTATATTAAATTCAACGCCAAAGGAGTTATCTTCACCCCATGGTCACCACCACATCATAACTGGTTTTACCCTTCTCATAAGGGACGACACATCCGTCCACGGCTTTACCGTCCACGGTGATGGACTTCACGCCTTTTTCCACATTATCAGGATTTAGGACTTTAATATTGTAGGTGCCTTCCCGGAACTTTCTGGTCAGTGTAAAGTCACCGAAGCCTTTCGGCACGCAGGGATCGATGCTCAGTCCCTGATGTGTGGGATATACGCCCAGAATATGCTGGGATACATTCACGAAAGTCCATGCGGCAGTACCGGTCAGCCAGCTGTTCTTGGCTTCGCCGTGGA
>CAYUKT010000391.1:0-2659 GCA_964445285.1 uncultured Bacteroides sp.
AGCACGCGGCTGTTAACCGCGGGGTTGTAGGTTCGAGCCCTACTCGGGGAGGTAAAAGTGTACAATTTAGTGAAAACCTGTAGACAGAGAAGTTTACAGGTTTTTGTTTTTAGCCTATCTGCTGTAACAGTCGTTTCATGAAACCACTTGACAGTGATATACATGCACAATACAATATTACCAATTCAAAAGTAACGACATTCAAGAAGAAAAGAAGTACAGACCAAAGATATACAGTATGATCCAGAGCATCTTGATATTGCTCTGGAATTGATGCATTATGTGGCAGAGTGTAAACCAGGCTATACAAAAGAATGCGGAATTCCCTTATTTGCCGGGTAAATGTACAGGTCACTTGTTAGAATGCAAACAGGTATTTTGATACGATTCATGTACAAAATCAAAAGGAGGTATGTATATGAATTTCGCAGAAAAATTGATAGCACTACGCAAAGGCAGGGAATTAACACAGGAACAGCTGGCGGAGCAGTTGAATGTTTCCAGACAGTCTGTATCCAAATGGGAGAGTGGACAGGTCGTACCGGAAGTAGAAAAAATTGTGGAGCTGAGCAGGGTATTTGACGTCAGCATTGATCATCTGTTGAAACCGTCAGAACTGGATGAATTATCGGTGAAGACGCAGATGTTGGAACAGCAGCAAAAGAAGATGCTCACCAGAGAACAGAAACGCACCAGGATGTTCAAAAATATTATGTATTCGGTCATTGTTTATCTGATTTTTGGGGCTGTGCTTCTCATTGAACATGAACTTGTGTTTGGTCTGGAATCGGAATTATTATGGGCGCTATTGGGGAATCACACAATGTTTGCAGAGTTTGCTATTGCGACTGCAATTGTGATTTTTATATGGGTGAAGAATGATATTCATAAAGAATAAGGCCCGTTGGGGGATGAATTTGGTTATAAAACGAATATCCAGGCTGGAATCCATGGGAAACCGCCAGCAGTTTATGATGATGTTTATGGTGCTTGCAGTCTGTCTTTTCGTAGGCTGCGGGCAGGCGCCGCGTGAAGCGGAAACCGGGGCAGAAGAGAAGACTGAAATGTCAGAAGGAGAACTTTCGACTAACGATGTGCCGTCCTGCTTTCCGGATAGCGATTCCATCAAAGATTCTATCTGCCATTATTATGGCAGGGAAGAATATGAAAAGATCACCGAGGAAGAGATTATGGCAGTGAAAGGTAAACTGCCGGCTTATTCTCTGACTGTCCGAAACGGGGAAGAGTTTGCCCTGATGCGGGAATGGTATGACTGGGACACGGTCCATAGTGTCACGGTGTACTTTTCTAAGGATTTAAATAAATGGCGGGAAGAAGATTTGAAGGCGCTCAAGGTTCTTGATGACGAAGTGTGTGTGGAGAGCGATTCGGATACCTTTCCGGTGCATGTACTGACTTATCTGACGGGCGCAAAGGATGTGTATCTTTTTACGAACACGGATGTGTCAGATGTGACGGGAACACTGCCGAAAGGAGCCTGCTTTCCCAGACAGATCAAATCTGTGGCGCTGTATGGTTATAGGGAAGGAAAATATGTGGAACTTTTGCGGCTTTTAGAAGATTCTCAGGTGGAAACATTGACTATAAGACCGGATCACGAGGCGGAAAGTCTACAGGGATTCTGGCTGGATGATGCAGCACGGATAGGCACGCTGAAGAAACTGGTTCTGGAAGATATGACCATCCGGGTACGGGAGGAGGCGTCCTTGGACGGGTGTGGGCTTACACAGATAGAAGGTTTTATAGATCAGGATACAGATTTATGTTTTGTGGAAAGTCTGGCACAGTTAGAGGAAGTTACCAGCCGTATTATCGAAGAGCGGGATTTATCACCGCTGCTTCAAAGGAAAGGGCTCTCGCTTTATCTTGAGTTTTATAAGAAAGTATGTTCTGATTTTAACAAAATGGTATCCCTATCGTTGGAGGATAATAAGTTTCTTGGCATTTATCAGCGCCGGGAAGACCAAGACCGGGTGGCGGAGTGTTTTGTGACAGAGCAGTATCCTGAGTCTTCTGATCGGGAAGAGGAATTGTATTTGGCTGATACCGATCCTTGGATCCGGGTCACGGACGGTTCGAATGTCTATGAACTCAGGCCGGAGGAGGGGCTTGCGTTTGAAGCTGGGATACGAAATAGAATGAGGTTTGAGGATATTAATTTTGACGGC
This sequence comes from uncultured Bacteroides sp., assembly GCA_964445285.1. GTDB lineage: Bacteria > Bacillota > Clostridia > Lachnospirales > Lachnospiraceae > UBA3282. Next base: position 2,190 of record CAYUKT010000391.1, read on the forward strand.
GTAAAGGATATTGTATTGACAGCTGGATATTTTGGCAATCAAGCGCTTGGTTATGAGTTTGGCTGGATCTGGGATCAGAAGTCCGGCAGATATGCGTTTTCTCCCACCTATTCCATGATCGGCAACCCATCGATAGATTCTGAGCATCAATTGGTGCGCAGTTCTTGGCGTAATTGGGCGGCCTCCCACAGCTGGGCCATTTATCGTTATGTGGACGGAGCGTTTGAGATACAGAGCAGGTTGACGGAAGAGCCTTTGTCTGAAGATGATATTCCGGAGGATTTAGAGGTGCCGGAAGGTGCAGAGGTATGGCGCTGGCAGGAAGAGATCATGGAGAACGGGGAAGTGGTGGAAGTGAGAGATTCCTATGCGGTGTCGGTAGAAGGAGAAGAAACCGTATATCCGGAAGTATATGAGAGTTATTATGCCAAGGACAGCTACTGGGGAGAAGGTGATTCGTGATGGCATAT
>CAYUKT010000392.1:0-2655 GCA_964445285.1 uncultured Bacteroides sp.
TCGGCGTCCACAAGCCCTATATGGAGCGCCGCCTGCTGGCCGCCTTCCCCATCTATTGGCCGGAGGCACAGGTCACAGTGACCTCCTGGCAGCAGACCTACCGGCAGTACCTCGCCGGGCTCTCCCGCTGGGGAAGGACCGAGGAGGATACAATTAACATGATCGTTGGGGATTTCCAGAGAGTACTGATTTATCCCCAATTGGGCTATCAGGTGCCCCAGGCCGCTCCGGAGGAGGCGGTGGAGGCCTTTGACACCCTGGTCAATCTGGGGTATACTAGCCAGCTTGTCAAAGGATAGTATAAAAAAGCACCCGCCTTTGGCTGGGTGCTCGTAAGACAGTTAAAAAGGCAAAAGGCGAAAATGGTCACGCCTTTTGCCAAAAGAGAATAGCCGCTTTCGCGGCGCAAGGGGTGCAGCCCCTTGTTCGGAACATAGTGACGCAATACAGCCCGGACATTCAGGTGTCCGGGCTATTCGCTCCGCAGGACGCACATACGGGGATTACCCCGTATAGAAGTGCGCACTTGTGCCTGTTTGACAAACTGGAATTGTCTAAAATAGTAAGGCCGTACCGCTTACTATTTTTTCTTTTACTGCTGAAACAGTATCTTTGATCGAATGCGTAGTTGTATCTATAACATTTAATTCATAACGCGGACCTCCGGCCGCAACCAAAAATAAAATAGAGCCAAAACTCTGCTGACTGTGCTACAATGCACATAGGTTAATACCAACAAGGAGGTTCGACTCTATGTGCAAAATGATAGACCAATACGCCGATAAAATCAAGGGGCAGTTTTCCTTTTTTGACCGGATGATCATAAACGGCTATCTCCGTCCCCTGCTCTCTGAGCAGACGCGGATTGGCTGTCTGTATTCATTAGGTATCCCATTGAGGGAATTCACCGATTATTTCAAGGACGTCACTGACCGGCTGCTGAAACAGATTGAAGACAGCGCCGGGGAATTCGGACGGCCTGTTATATACCTCCCTTCCCCCAAAGACAGGAAAGAAGATATCGCCAAAGGCTTCCTTCTTTCTGACCCTGTGGAGGAAGGCCTCATCTGTGTCCTCAAGACACTGGAATCCTGCAGGACTGCAAAAGTTGTCGGCGGGGAAGGGAAGCATTTCCTAAAGTCCTCCCATACCAAATGCCTGCACTATTACCTCTACTATCTGGATAAGGAATTCGGCTTCATGTTCGTCAAGATACAGACATGGTTCCCTTTCAATATCCAAGTCTACATAAACGGCAGGGAACTGATGAAGCATGTGTTTGATGCCAACGGCATCTCCTACCAGTGCTATGACAATTCCTTCACCGATATCAGCGATGTGGCAAAATCACAGGAACTGGCTGACAGGTTCGATTCCAAAAAACTCTGCCGCCGCCTTGATGCCTTTGCCAAATCCCTTAACCCTTTTCTTGACACTGTCCAGAAAAATTTCGGGCAGGGCTACTTCTGGTGTGTGGACCAGTGCGAGTTCGCGACCGATATCATGTTTAAGGAACGTTCCTTTTTAGAGGATATCTACCCCTCTCTGGTCGGACACGCATTCTATGATTTCTCCTGCACCGATATCTTCACCTTTATGGGACGCAGACCGGACCCGCGGTTTCAGGGAGAAGCAGTCTCCGATTATAAGAACCGTCCCATTGGCTGCAGGGTGAAGTTCAAACTGAAGTCCAACAGTGTGAAGATGTATGACAAATGCAGCGTACTCCGGATCGAAACAACCATCAACAACCCACGTGAGTTCAAAGTGTTCGGCACTGTCCACCACCATGATGGCACCGAATCCAAACAGTGGAAACCCATGGGGAAATCCATCTCAAACCTGTACCGTTACGCCGAAGTCTCAAAAGCCTGCAACATAAGGTTTCTTGATTCCCTGGTGGATATCGTGCCAGTCAGATCCGTACAGCAGGAGATCGCATCCGTCTGCACGGGGAAAACCATCAAAGGGAAACGCGTTCCCGGTTTTAATGTATGGTCCCCCAATGTGCTTTGTATCATGGAAGCAGTCAGTGACGGCAGGTATCTGATCAACGGTTTTCGGAACAAGGATATTGGAAAGGTTATTTTCCCCGATATGAAAGACGCCAAAAAGCGCAGCGCCAAAACCAGCCGTACCATAAAGAAACTACGTCAGCATGGACTGATCAAAAAAGTCCCGCGCTCCAGACGTTACCATGTCACTTCAAAGGGCAGGCGGATTATGGGAGTCCTTATCGAACTGTACCATAAAGACTATCCGGAACTTATAGCGAAAGCAGCATAATCTCAAGCAGGTATCCCTCCCTTGCCAGCTATTGGCAGGTTCTATTTTCATGCCAATTTTTACAAAATCTTTCTTTTAAGTGCAGTTATTGCGAATCAATAACATATTATACCCATATGGCAGCCGAAACGCAATCAGATTTCCAGCAGTCCTTCCACAGAAAAGAAAGAATACTCCGCTTTTGTCCACACAGTATTTTCCATCTCCGTCTATGCGGCAGTTTTCTGATATATCCCACCTGTAAATTTTAATTGTTTCTTCCGCAAAACCCTGATTTTTCTACCTCTTTTGGGCTTAAAATGGAACGCAGGTGGAACTTTTGGAGATAGAAAAACCTCGGAAACCCAGTAAAATCAAGGCTTCCGAGAT
>CAYUKT010000393.1:0-2653 GCA_964445285.1 uncultured Bacteroides sp.
GCATTAAAGGAATTGCCAGGCATCCGGGTAGTGGCAGTGAAAGAATTCAATGAACATTACGACCTGGTAGAGATAGACGGCGTAAACAGCCTTTGCATGGATGATTCCGGAGAACTGGTTCCATTGCAAGCCCCCGACATGCAGACGGTTACTTTCGAAGCGCAGAAAGCCGGGGAATATACCCTGTCCTTTTCCTACGATAGTCATTTGCAGGCTTTTTTGACTGAAAAGGATGGAACAAAACGCCCGTTATCTATAGAACGGACGGAGAATGATAATATTCTCATCTCTACACAGGGCGGATGCGGGGAGGTGACGCTGACCTACCATGATCCGGTCTGTACTATGGGATTTGTGTGGGAAGCGGTTGTAAGTCTCGTTTTTGTGGCGCTGTTGGTAGGGGTGGGCAGCCATCGTATGTCCAAAATCAACAAAGAATAATCAGGAATGATAAAGATTATTTGGTATATTTTCCCTGCATATATTTACTTTTGTCGAAATTATGTTTATAATGTCAATGTAGCGTAGGTTTTACAGGTGAATATAAGCGAAGGTGAGAAGAATGGGAAATATTCTTAATACGATGGCAGCATTTTGGAGTTCGGAATTAATGGGTGAGTACAAATGGATGATAGTTTTTCTGATTGTATTCTGTATCATGGCAACAGAGTTTGTATGTTCGATCGTCTTCACTCATGTGATACTTCCGCGCAGACGTTATGGGGTCAAATATCTCATGCCCAATTATTGTAATGCCTTGGCGGAGATTGAAGCTTTAAAAGCAGACAATATAAAACTAAGAGAAGAATTGGAAAAATATAAAAACACGAGAAAATGATGTAAATAGTTGGGTTGGGTAAGGGAAAGCATTAATAAGGGAATTGCTATAAGTTTGCTTTTAACCTATTGAAAAAACTACACAATTATGGTAAACTGTGTAGTAAATTGGTACTGGATAATATTAGCTGGTTCATATTATGGTGAATTAAGGGGCGCCTGATACGGATACAGATAATACATAAATGGCTTTCAGTGATGAAGTCCGTACTTTATGCCGATATAGACAGAAATTGGGGGAATTGCTATGGCGGCTTGGGGATATGTCGCAATCGATAAAGGCGGAAAAGAAATCAAGGGCAGTAAAGACGCTGATAACAAAGAACTCGTACTCAGGGATCTGAAGAATCAGGGTCTTATTGTGCTTGAAATAACAGAGCAGAACATGCTGACAAAGGATATCAATATTGACTTTGGCGGCAAGCCGACACCGCGTGATATGGCAGTGTTCTGTAGACAGTTTGCCAGTATTACCAGGGCGGGTGTTACCATCATAGAGACGCTCAATATGCTGGCTGATTCCACAGAGAATAAAAAGATGCAGAAGGCAATCTACGCAGTGCGTGCGGATGTGGAGAAGGGCGAGAGCTTCGCAGATTCCATGGCGCAGCATCCCGCGGTGTTCCCGGAACTGCTGGTACAGATGGCCAGGGCCGGCGAGGCTTCCGGTAGTCTGGATACGGCCATGGAGCGTATGGCGATACAGTTCGAGAAATCTGCCAAGACCCAGGCCATGGTCAAGAAAGCCATGATCTACCCGATCGTGGTGGCCTGTGTGGCAGTTGCAGTCGTGATTGTCATGCTGGTGTTTGTCATCCCGCGGTATATGGATATGTTTGAACAGCTGGATACGGAGCTCCCGGCGATCACGCTTGCGGTAGTGGCGCTCAGCAATTTTATTCAGAATAATTGGTTCATTATCATTCCGGTTCTGATAGCGATTGTGTTTGCACTCAGGGCCTATGCTAAGACCAATTCCGGCAAACATGTTTTTGGTAAATTGCAGTTAAAGATTCCGGCGATCAAGAATCTGGTGGTCAAATCCGCCTGCGCCCAGATGGCTAGGACGCTGAGCACCCTGTTGACAGCAGGTGTGCCGCTGATCGAGGCAGTAGATATCGTGGCGGACACTATGACCAATATATGGTTTAAAGAATCCCTCAAAGAGGCGCTGGAGCAGATCATGATCGGTGTGCCCCTGTCCCAGCCCCTGCAGACCAGCGGCTTGTTCCCGCCCATGGTCTATCATATGGTAAGGATCGGTGAGGAAGCAGGTTCCACCGAGGAGATGCTCAATAAGCTGGCGGATTATTATGAGGAAGAAGTGGAGATGGCGGTACAGTCCCTGATGGCGGCTATGGAACCGATGATCATTATCGTGCTGGCAGGCATAGTGGGCATCCTGATCGCGGCGGTTATGGCGCCTATGGTGACCATGTATGCGGCGCTGGATAACCTGTAAATCGCAATTCTATTTATTTTCAAATTTCATATATATGATACAATGCGGATGCTTACATCCCTGTGAAAGAAAATATCAGGGATAAGGCGGGCGGCTCCTTTCCCTGTTGAGATAGATATCATTGGAGGAAAGGAGAGCGAAATGGAAGGATGTGCTTCCACGATTCCGACTGTTTTTGGATTTAATGGGTATGCAATATGTAACTAAAAAGATGTATGGCAATTCTTTAAGGCCGATTATTGAATTAGATAGCGTGTCCGTTGAAGAACACAACCTATCACATCATTATACCAGCTACAATGTTTGATGATATGAAGTATTCAATAGATAATGTTTGCAAAGAAGTTATTTTTG
>CAYUKT010000394.1:0-2623 GCA_964445285.1 uncultured Bacteroides sp.
GATCATTGGCAGATCGGTAATCCAGTCATTACCCACATGCGCCGTCACCCAGTCTGCCAGAAGCGGGTTCGCATGCAAAAGGAAACGTCTCTGGGTGATACCGTTAGTCTTATTGTTAAACTTCTCCGGCATCATCTCATAGAAGTCCCTCAACTCCTGATGTTTCAAAATCTCCGTATGTAATCTGGCCACACCATTGACAGAATATCCTGCCACGATGGCAAGATGTGCCATTTTCACCTGACCGTCATAAATGATCGCCATCTTGCGGATCTTCTCATGGTTACCCGGATATCTCTGCTCAATCTGCGCGATAAATCTGCGGTTGATCTCTTCCACGATCTGGTAAATACGGGGCAGTAATCTGGAAAACAGCTCGATCGGCCATTTCTCCAGAGCCTCGGACATAATTGTATGGTTTGTATAAGCGCAGGTCTTAGTGGTCACTTCCCAGGCCTCATCCCAGGTCAGATAATGTTCATCCATCAGGATACGCATCAATTCCGCGATCGCCACTGTGGGATGGGTGTCATTCAGCTGGAAGGTCACTTTCTCATAAAGCTTCCTCACATCATCATGTTTTCTCATATATTTTGCCACTGCTTCCTGCACCGAAGCAGAGATAAAGAAATACTGCTGTTTTAAGCGCAGTTCCTTACCAGCGTAATGATTATCGTTAGGATAAAGAACCTCCACGATATTTCTGGCCAGGTTTTCCTGCTCCACAGCCTTCTGATAGTCTCCCTTATCAAAGGAATCCAGCTGGAAACAGTTCACCGGTTCCGCATCCCAGATTCTCAAAGTATTGACAATGCCGTTGCCATAACCTACCACCGGCAGATCATACGGAATTGCCGTTACCGCCTGATAACCTTCCAAACGGAAATTGCTTCTGCCATTCTCATCCACATAGACATTGACATAGCCGCCAAACCGTACTTCTTTCGTATATTCAGGTCTTCTCAACTCGAAAGGATTCCCGTCACGCAGCCAGTTATCCGGCACCTCTACCTGATAACCGTCCCGAATCTCCTGCTTGAACATGCCGTAACGATAGCGGATGCCACAGCCGTATGCCGCATAACCAAGGGTAGCAAGGGAATCCAGGAAACATGCTGCCAGACGTCCAAGTCCGCCATTTCCCAAAGCTGCATCAGGTTCCTGATCTTCCACCACATTGATATCGATACCCAGCTCATCCAGTGCCTTCTCCACCGCTTTATAAGCCTGTAAGTTGATGATATTATTGCCCAAGGCACGTCCCATCAAAAATTCCATGGACAGATAATAGACCATCTTGGGATCCTGTTTGTCATATTCTTTCTGCGTGGTCAGCCACTGATCCACGATCGCGTCCTTAATTGCATAGGACACCGCCTGGAAAATCTGCTGATACGTAGCTTCCTCAAGGGTCTTTCTGTAAAGTGTCTTGACATTGTAGAGCACGCTTCTCTTAAAAAGCTCCGTATCAAAACTCGTTGTTACAGCTTTCTTTAACATCTTTGTTCCTCCTCGTTTGCTCATAACTGTGAAAACAATTGCTGTCTCAATTACATTTTATTATATATCGTATTCCTGCTTTTGACCATATATAATATGCTAAATGTTCACTAAATTACACTTTTTCCACACCGATCGTCACTTTCTCCCCATTGACATTCCACTCTTTGGAGACAGCAAATTCCTCTCCCGTGACGATTGCCTCCGCCAGGACTTTGCCCGCAATCATTTCTTTGTTCTTCGCGGCGATCTGCGCCACCTTCTCATTGCCGTTCAAGGTGACCTTAATATGATCCATGACCTCGAAATCCGCATCCTTTCTCATAGTCTGGATCTTGCTGATAATCTCGTATACGAAGCCTTCCTCGATCAGTTCTTCCGTCAGATTCGTATCAAGCACCACGGTCACATAGTTGTCGGCCTCAGCAACAAAGCCTTCTTTCTGTGCCATCTCGATCAGCAGATCTTCCTCCGCCAGGGAAACTTCTGTGCCGTCCACCGCAAAGGTGATGGCGCCGTTTGCCTTTAAATCCTCCATGGCTGCACTGCCGTCCACCGCAGACAGATATGCCTTGATACCGCCAAGCTGCTTACCATACTTAGGCCCTACTGTCTTAAGCTGGGGCTTGAAACTGTAAGTGGTGAAGGCAGACACATCCTCTGAGAATACAATCTGCTTCACATTCAGCTCATCTTTGATAATATCCTGATAGAAGTCATCCAGCGCCTTCTTGGCCTTCACATACATGGTGCCGATGGGCTGACGGTTCTTGATACTGGCCGTATTGCGGGCCGCACGTCCCATGACCACGATCTTCAGGACTTCCTCCATAGATTCTTCCAGTTTCTGATCGATCATCCCCTCATCCGCCACAGGAAAATCACACAAATGGATGCTCTCCGGCGCCGTCTGATCCACACTGCATACCAGATTTCTGTAGATTTCCTCCGTCATGAAGGGAATCATGGGTGCCGCACATTTGCAGATGGTCACAAGCGCTGTATAAAGGGTCATGTAAGCATTGATCTTGTCCTGCTCCATCCCCTTCGCCCAGAAACGTTCACGGCTTCTTCTCACATACCAGTTGCTCATCTCGTCCACAAAGTTATCCAGGACTCTTGC
>CAYUKT010000395.1:0-2605 GCA_964445285.1 uncultured Bacteroides sp.
GGGTAGGCAGCAGATAAAAATCTACTTCCTACCCGATTATTATGAATCTGTTTAAATAAGATTGACAATGCAGATACACATACATATAATATAAATGAACATGTTCATTTAATGAAATGGGAAAGGAGATTCCCGGTGCGAAAGAAGGATGAAAACCTGCGTGACATATTGTTGAAGGCTGCACAGGATATTGCGGACATGGAAGGCATTGAGGCTGTGAATATCCGTTCCATTGCCGGGAAAGCCGGTATTGCAAGTGGAACCGTGTACAATTATTTTTCCAATAAAGGTGAGATTCTTCTCGCACTTACGGAGAGCTATTGGAAACAGACGCTGCTTGAGATGAGGTCTGAGGTTACGGCGGCTTCTTTTTGCGGGCAGTTACAGGAAATCTTTTGCTTTCTAAAAGTGCGGATAGAACAATCTGCCGGCAGGCTGATGCACAGTCTGGGCGATGTGGAAGCGGCGGGACAGGTGCAGATGGCGTCCATGCAGGCAGTGCTGGAAGAGATATTGATGCAGAGTATGGAACAGGATGCAGATATTCGCAGGGATGTCTGGGATGAAACATTTACCAGGGAGCAGTTTGTTCGTTTTATTATGATGAACATGACAATGTCATTAAAGACAAGGGCGCCGGATATTGCTTTTCTAATCAATATGATCAGGCGTACTATATATTAAAAGAACAGGAGGAAGATTTATGCCACAGGCAATTGCAGAAACTGTTTTTGATGTGTTGTATCTTGGATTTGCACTCAGTGCAGGTCTTACAATGTTGATAAAGGGTAAGGATCCTTTGGTAAAAAAAGCAGGGTTAATGGCGGCTCTGCTTGGCGCAGGAGATTCTTTTCACCTCGTCCCGCGTTCCTACGCGCTCTGGACCACCGGACTGGAAGCAAATGCGGCGGCGCTTGGAGTCGGAAAACTCATCACATCCATCACTATGACGCTCTTTTACCTGATTCTATATTATGTCTGGCGTGAACGTTATCAGATAAAAGAACGAAAAGGGCTTACGGCAGTGATGTGGACATTATCCGTACTGCGCATTGCCCTTTGCCTGCTTCCGCAGAACCAATGGCTTACATATCGCCAGCCGTTATTCTATGGGGTGCTTCGCAATATACCGTTTGCGATGATGGGAGTCATCATAATTGTCATTTTTGCACGGGAGACAAAAAAGGCAGGTGATTCTGTCTTTCGGTTTATGCCGCTGGCGGTTGGCCTGTCATTTGGTTTCTATCTGCCGGTCGTTCTGTTTAGCGGCATTTTACCGATCATTGGCATGCTCATGATTCCCAAGACCATGGCTTATGTATGGATTGTGCTGATGGGGTGGCGGCTTTACAGGCAGTCGAAAGAATAGATGATAAAAAGATAGAAGGAGGTAATCATAATGGTCAAACGTTACGCAAATCTGGCATTGGTTTATGCGGTCATTGCCATGATATTTGGAGTGTTTTACAGGGAGTTTACAAAGTTTAATCATTTTACGGGGCAGACGAATCTGTCTGTCATGCATACCCATTATTTTATGTTGGGAATGTTCTTCTTTCTCATACTTATGATGGTGGAAAAGTCCTTTCACTTCTCAGATAATGGCGTTGGTAAGATATTAATTGTTTACCAGATCGGGCTGAACATCACGGGCATTGGTTTTCTGATGAGAGGTCTGACGCAGGTATGGGCAGCAGAGTTGAGTAAAGGGATGGATGCCTCCATTGCCGGTATTGCAGGGATTGGTCATATTTTGACAGGTGTATGTATTGTCCTTCTGCTGTTGAAGATGAAAAAACAGATAGATTAAAACTACATTTCTATGTTATGATTTTGTGTGAAAACTCCAATTAGAAGATTCTGGCTGCTATACAACTGCAGAAAAATAGAGAACGCATAAAGTGATGGTAAAGAAAAGAAGAGTTTATTGGATATTTGTAATTGCAGCGCTGGTGACAGCGGTCATAGGTATTTTCGTGATAAATAAAAAAATCAAGATCGCGCCAATCCTTGCCGGGAGATATGAGGTGAAAGGCATTGATGTATCCCATTATCAGGGGACCATTGACTGGCCGAAACTGTCAGACCAGGATCTGGACTTTGCCTTTATCAAGGCAACGGAGGGAAGCAGTCATGTGGATGAATGCTTTTATGATAATTGGCAGGCAGCAGGTAAAACAGATCTTTGTATTGGCGCCTATCATTTTTTCAGCTTTGACAGTGAAGGGAACAAGCAGGCGCAGTTCTATATCGATACAGTGGGCAGCTTGAATGGAAAGTTAGCGCCTGCGGTGGACGTGGAGTTTTATGGGGATAAAGAAAAGAATCCTCCCCCGAAAGAAGAAGTCGTAAAACAGCTACAGGAAATGCTTACGGCGTTAGAGGAACATTATCAGGTGAAGCCTGTTATCTATACAACCTATAAGGCTTATCATCGTTACATCAAAGATGAATTTACGGCCTATCCCCTGTGGATCAGAAATGTTTATTATCAGCCGCTTTTGACAGCGGGAAATACATGGACGTTCTGGCAGTATACGGATACCGCTGTTCTGGAGGGCTATCAGGGGGCGGAAAAATATATTGATATGAATGTGTTCCGGGG
>CAYUKT010000396.1:0-2604 GCA_964445285.1 uncultured Bacteroides sp.
AAAGAAAGACAGCGTCAGACGGCAACAACTAAACAAATCCATCTATACAAGTGCAACGGCAATTGACAGCATTTCAAATCCGTGCGAAAATAAAACAAAAAACGACAAACGTCAGTTTCAAAAAAGAGGATGCATATGGCAAACAAAACAAATGTTTTAGCACAATATGACAAACAACATAAAAAATATGAGCGTTTTGCAAAAGAGGTAGAGCACCAGCTCCGTTCCATCCTTGAGGAAGAGGGGATCGTCTGCAACGCCATTACCAGCCGGGTGAAGGAACGTGACAGCCTCGATAAAAAAATCGACATAAAGATGGATAAGTACAGTAATCTGGCGGAAATCACAGATATTGCCGGCATCCGCGTGATCACCTACTACGATAATGATGTAGACCAGGTCGCAGAGATTGTAGAGCGGGAATTTTGCGTGGATAAGGATAACTCCATCGACAAACGCAAAGCCCTTGATCCTGATAAATTCGGCTACTGCAGTGTTCACTATGTGGTCTCCATGAATGAGACAAGACTGAATCTGCCGGAATGCAAGGCCTATGCCGGATTAAAATGCGAGATTCAAATCCGCACCGTATTGCAGCACGCCTGGGCGGAAATCGAGCATGACCTGGGTTATAAAAGTGAGACCGGTGTTCCCAGAAATATCCGGCGTAATTTCTCCCGCCTGGCAGGACTATTGGAACTTGCCGATAAGGAATTTCAGGAGATTCGTGACTTTTTGACAGAATATCGTCATGACGTAACTTCCATGATGGAACAGGATGCACCTGAAGTGGCTGACAGCGAATTGGATGCCGTGGTGTTGGAAGCTATTCTAAATACCAATCCGAAATTACAGAAACTTAATCAGAAAATTGGAGAAATCGCCGGTATGGAAATCCGGGAAAGCGAACTACAGGAAAAATATGTCGGAAGCCTGCAACTCTTGAACTCACTACAGATTCAGACAACACTACAATTAAACCAGATCATTGACCAAAATATAAATCTGGCCCTCTACTTAGCAGAAAAGATTTTACGCGACAGATATCTGGTGGAGCCAGAGGATAGTGCCTTATCAAAAACGATTGGCATTTTTTATCTCTGCTACGCCGAATTATTATCAAAGCGCCCTACTATAGATGAAATTATTGCATACATGAAGACAAATTCGATTGGTGGTCCTTATGAATCTGAATCCGATTATGAATTTGCCAAATCACTGTTACAATATGGCCGCGAATTTGCTGCCCAACAATAAAAGTCGAGCAAAGTTCGATTGTGAGATCCGCTTCGCTGCCTCGGATAAGCAGAGGATTTGGAAAATCCCCTATATTTTGGTGTGACTTTCCTTTTTTGAGGCATACTATCTGCATTTCCACAAATAAAATCAAGCAGACTCTCTTTCCACTCGGTATAATAAGTACAGGACAGTTGAAACGGAGGGACGCAACCGATGTGTGAATGGCAGCGGCAGATACAGCAGATGGTTTCTGAAATAGACCTGTATATCAAAAGAAACGATAACGAATCCCTGAATCTTGGTTATCTTTCAAAACAATCAGGGTATTCCGAATTTTATCTTTCCAAAAAATTCAAAGAGATTTCAGGAATGCAGTTCAAAGATTATCTGCGGCATCGAAGACTGGCTTTTGCCTTGAAAGAGCTCAGAGATACCTCAAAGGGAATATTGGACATTGCCCTACAGTATGGATTCTCTTCCCATGAGGCCTTCACACGTTCCTTTAAGGAAGCCTACGGCGTCACCCCCAGTGAGTACCGCAGGCACCCGATACCGGTCGCCCTTCGTACTATCATCAAACCTTTTGACTGTTACTTAACAGAAACAGGAGTGGATACCATGAAAAAATCTGAACAGGAAATCAAGACTTATTTTGTAACCATCCCAGCACACAAGTTTCTTCACATCAGGAACTATGAGAGCATCGGATATTGGGACTTCTGGCAGAAGCAGAATCTCATACCCGGGCAGGACTGCGAGACAATCTGCGGTCTGTTGGACAGTATCAAGGGGAAATTAGATGACTTGGGCGGCGATGATGCCAACAGCGGAAGCGGACAGATCATGGCATATATCAACGAGCCGACCGGCAGGATCTGCAGTTGGGGCATCCCCCTGACAGAGTGTTACGGTGTACGCCTTCCGCTGGATTATGACGGCGAAATCCCTTCGCAAATGATATTGACGGATGTCCCCGAAGGTGAATATCTTGTCTTTGAACACGGCCCCTTTGATCTGGAAAAAGAAAATCAAAGTGTAGAAGAAAAAATAGAAGCAGCGATGAAAGCATATGACTATGCCGCCTCGGGGTATTGTCTGGACACCACGCCCGGCAGAATCTTTTATTTCTACCATGATCCGGCGCGGTTTTGGAAATATATCAGACCGGTGCGGCGTATAAAGAAAGACGCTTAATGTTTGTCATATTTTTCTCTATTTCTGCGCCGCTTTTGTCCCAACTTGTTGAGACAGCGCATAAGCGACTTTGTGTCAAGCAACGCGCAGACACAAATCTCGTGATTGAAAATTTTAATTTCCCATTTATCCTTGACGTCATTTTAAAAAGGAATATAATGACATTATAGT
>CAYUKT010000397.1:0-2603 GCA_964445285.1 uncultured Bacteroides sp.
AGACATCGCAGCGAAAACTATTAAGTAAAAGTGTAAAAAACCTATTTTAAAAATTATACATAATAAAATAGAAAAAGGCAACAGAATTTACAAAAATAAAATACCTGTTATTTCACGTTAAAGATAGTATGGAAATGCATTTTAAAAAGCAAATTGGAGGTGTTGGACGGTAAAACTATGCAAATTGTACAAAATAAAATCAAAATAGGTCTTGCATATAGATAAAATGTGTTGTAAACTAAGAATACGAAAACGGTTAAGTGAACTGAGACGCAAGCTAGGTCTGATTTCGCGAATATGAGAGGGGTGGCAGAATGGTATCAATGAAGGATATCTCAATTGCCTGTGGTGTATCGGTAGCGACAGTCAGTAAGGCGCTCAACGACCACAACGATATCGGATCAGAGACGAAAAAATACATAAAAAAAGTAGCGGATGAGATGGGGTATCTTCCTAATTCAATGGCCAAGGCATTAAAGACAAACCGCACATACAATATCGGTGTGCTTTTTGCCGAGGAGGCTTACAGCGGTCTGACGCACGATTATTATGCATTCGTATTGGACAGCTTTAAGAATACTGTGGAACAGAAAGGCTATGATATCACCTTTATCAATTCTGCCAAGGCACGGTCCGAGAGAATATCTTATCTGGAACACTGCAGATCAAGGGGCTTTGATGGGATTGCCATTGTCTGTGCAGATTTTTATTCGCAAGAGATCATGCAGCTGGTCCGGGGCAATATTCCCACGGTGACACTGGATCATATTTTTAATAACGTGAGCGCAGTCATGTCCAACAATGTGCAGGGGATGCAGGATCTTTTAACTTATATATATGAAAAGGGACATCGCAGGATTGCCTTCATTCATGGAGCAGATTCTGCAGTTACCCAGAGCAGACTCTCATCCTTCTATCGCACAGCGGCGCAGCTGGGGCTGGAAATACCGGATGAGTATGTCAGTATGGCGCCTTACCGTGATACCACGGCGACTTACAAGGAGACCATGAGGCTGCTCGATTTAAAAAATCGGCCTACCTGTATTCTTTACCCGGATGATTTTGCGGCTTTTGGCGGGATCAATGCGATCAAGGAAAGAGGGCTTCAGATTCCGGAGGATATCTCGGTAGCCGGATATGACGGCATCAGGATTGCCAGACATATCGAACCCACACTTACGAGCCTGGCCCAGAACACTCAGAAACTGGGACAAAAGGCGGGTGAAAAACTGATCAGTCTGATCGAGCACCCCAAAACAACACTGATTGAGCGGATTCTTGTAGATGGGCATGTATATGAAGGGAATTCCGTAGCAGATCTTAATGCATGAAATAATTAAAGAACGAACACAGAAGGAGGACAGCGTCTGACAAGATACTGTCCTTTCATAATTTTTTAAGAATATAGTCATAGTAAATTCAGGATAAGTGTGATAAAATGATAAAACACAGTGGGGTCTGCGTCTTTTAGTGTATTGTGGACGCAGACCTGACAGCGTGAGGGGGAAAAGATATGTCTGCGCCTATAATTTTTGATCAGAGCAGATTAAAAGTATATGACGGTCTTGTCAGGCTTGGCGAGTATGCCGGTAAGTCCGGGGAATGGTGTAATATGCTGTGGAGCGAGCTGCTTGTGGATCGGGAATTGTATGACGCGTTCGTGTATTACCTGGAACATCATGAATTGGCGGAATTTCCCAAATATGAGGGATATTCCCTGACGGACTGTTATGTGTGGGAAATAGAGCAGGATAATCTGCGCAGGGATACCGGTAAGAATACGGCACAATGTAATAAAGAAGAAATGGTGCTCCATGCTTTTATGACAATGGCGAAGATGAAACGTGCGCCGGAGCAATTTATCAGGAAGTTTCAGGACGGAAGAGGCATGGATCAGACGATGTAGGCGAAAGAGCAAAGGAAACAGATTATGAACCGGATAGAATTTATAGAAAAACTGCAGAGGGCATTGGCAGGCGGGCTGAACAGCCGCCAGGTGACGGAGAATGTTCGTTTTTATCAGGAATATATTGATATGGAGGTTCGCAAGGGCAGGAGAGAGTCAGAAGTTCTGGCAGGCCTTGGGGATCCCAGGCTTTTGGCCAAAAGTATTATCGAGGCCAACAAACGTGCCGGCCGCAGTGAAGGCACAAATTTGAATTATGATGAGGAGATTGTTGGCGGTGACAGCGGTAAACAGTCATACACCTATACTTACAGCTATGGCTCGGATCAGCAGAAAGATGCCTATGATGAGGATCTGACAGGGACCGGCAGGGTGTTTCGTGTGCCGGGGTGGCTGATACTCCTGATCGTCACAGTGATAGTGCTGTTGATCATCGGCGTGGCTTTTTCCCTGATATCCGCGATGGCGCCGATCTTGATTCCCTTGTTGCTTGTCATGCTGATTATCAGGTTATTTCAGAACAACAGTTGACAAAGATTTTTAATGATAGAAATACAATAGACCATTTGGGTAAATGGTCTATTGAGGGGAGTATAAATAATTAATATAAGGGTCTGTAAACTGAGAATGAAGGGGTATCTCTGTTTACATTTATTATTATATATGATTTGTGAGAAATTGCAATCAAAAATAGTAC
>CAYUKT010000398.1:0-2599 GCA_964445285.1 uncultured Bacteroides sp.
CTGGGTTTTAAGGAGATTGAGATTGGGTTTCCGGCGGCCAGTCAGATAGAGTTTGATTTCCTGCGTCAGTTGGTAGACCGCAGATTGATTCCGGATGATGTGGTGGTGCAGGTGTTGACGCAGTGCCGGGAAGAACTGGTGGAGAGGACGTTTGAGTCAATCCAGGGCTGTAAGCAGGCGATCGTGCATATCTATAATTCCACATCCACTTTACAACGGGATGTTGTTTTTCACATGAATAAAGAGGAGATTATCAACATTGCTGTGGAAGGCACGAAGATGGTCAAGAGACATGCGGAAAAGTTCCCCGGCAAGATTATATTGGAGTATTCCCCGGAGAGTTTTACCGGTACGGAAGTAGAGTACGCACTGGAAATCTGTACCGCGGTCCAGAGAGAATGGGGCCCCACGAAAGAGAATCCCATGATCATCAATCTTCCCTCTACGGTGGAGATGACTACACCAAACGTGTTTGCGGATCGGATTGAGTGGATGAACAAACATTTTGAAAACCGTGAGAGCATCATCTTAAGTGTTCACCCCCACAATGACAGGGGAACCGGTGTTGCGAGTGCTGAATTGGCATTACTTGCCGGCGCCGATCGTGTGGAAGGTACACTTTTTGGCAATGGTGAGAGAACCGGTAATGTAGATATCTTAAATATTGCCTATAATATGTTTTCCCAGGGTATCGATCCGCAGCTTGCGATCGAGCATGTGAATGAGAGTATAGAGATTTACGAGAGATGCTGTAAGATTCCGGTACATCCCAGGCACCCTTATGCCGGGAAGCTGGTGTTCACTGCTTTCTCCGGTTCCCACCAGGATGCCATCAATAAGGGTGTAAAGGCGTTAAAGGAGCGGGGCAGTGATATCTGGGAAGTGCCTTACCTGCCTATAGATCCTGCGGATATCGGCAGGGAGTACGAGCCTATCGTGCGCATCAATTCCCAGTCTGGTAAGGGCGGTGTTGCCTTTATCATGGATACTTATTTCGGGTTCAAGCTGCCGAAGGGGATGCATAAGGAATTTGCCAATGTGATCCAGAAAATTTCTGAGAAACAGGGTGAAGTGTCTCCAGATCAGATCATGGAAAGCTTCCGTCAGGAATATCTGATGAAGAAGGAGCCCATCCATTTCCGCAGGTTGCGGGTGGATGACCTGAGCGGGGAGATCGAATCCGAGTTTGATACCAAGGTGACGGTGATCTATACCAATGCCGGCGTGGAGAAGACCTTTGAAGCGGTGGGCAATGGCCCGATTGATGCTGTGAAGAGAGGACTGCAGGAGGAACTGGATGTTCATATGAAGATTTTAGACTATGAGGAGCATGCACTGCAGAGCGGTTCCAATTCCCAGGCGGCGGCCTATATCCATCTGTTGGATGCGGATGATGGCAGAGTGACCTACGGCGTGGGTGTAAGTTCCAACATCACGAGGGCTTCTGTGCGGGCAATCTTCTCGGCGGTGAACAGACTGGGATTAGGAGAGGGAAGGTGATCATATGGCACAGTCTGAACAAGTTAAACAGCTTAACGAGTGGGTGAAAACGACTGATAATATTGTCTTCTTTGGCGGCGCCGGGGTTTCTACGGAGAGCGGGATTCCGGATTTCCGTAGTGTGGACGGTCTGTATAACCAGCAGTATGATTATCCGCCGGAAACAATCTTAAGCCATACGTTCTATCGCAGGAATCCAGAGGAGTTCTATCGGTTCTATCGCGCGAAGATGCTCTGCCTGGATGCAAAACCCAATGCGGCGCATCTGAAACTGGCGCAGTGGGAGCAGGAAGGCAAACTGAAGGCGGTAGTGACACAGAATATTGACGGGCTTCATCAGGCTGCGGGCAGCAAGGTGGTGTTGGAACTGCATGGTTCAGTGCTTCGCAATTACTGTGAGTCCTGCGGTAAATTTTATGATGCGGAATATATCCTGCATTCGGAAGGAGTGCCGGCCTGTGAATGCGGTGGCAGTATTAAGCCCGATGTAGTGCTTTATGAGGAAGGGTTAGACCAGAAGACTTTATCAAATGCCATCCGTTGTATCAGCGAGGCCGATGTCCTGATCGTAGGAGGCACTTCCCTGGCGGTCTATCCCGCGGCAGGGCTTTTGGATTATTATAATGGCCATAAATTGGTTCTGGTCAATAAGACACCGACGCCCAGGGATTCCATTGCGGATCTGGTGGTACAGGGCAGTATTGGGGAGATTTTTTCCCGGCTGGATTAGTGCAGATAATAAGGGGCAGACATGGACATACGGGTTGGTGATATTTTAAAATTAAAGAAACAGCATCCCTGCGGTTCCAAGGAGTGGGAGGTACTGCGTATCGGGGCGGATTTCCGACTGAAATGTAAGGGCTGTGGGCACCAGATCATGATTCCGCGTCCACAGGCGGAGAAGAATGTCAGAGAGATCATCCGCCCGGAGAAAGAGTGATTTCTGTGTGGAATGTCTGATGGCCTGTGTTTGGATAGAAAAGTTCCGATGATTGTAAAAAAGTGTGGCGAAATCACTTGCACTTCCATCACACCTGTGATATCATAAATATCCGTGATATACTAATTTGGCCAAGTGCCATACATCCTTGCTCCTTCG
>CAYUKT010000399.1:0-2599 GCA_964445285.1 uncultured Bacteroides sp.
ATTTTATCATTTAGTGCTGTTTCTGTCAAACGGTTTTTGCGTAGAATCCGTCTGTACCTACTCAATAATTAATTCCGTTGATTGCCAATACCCCGTCTACCACACCAAAGTTTATGTTTGCCGTTCTTCCGTCCGAAATAGAAAATCCCGCCATACAGGGTTGAAAATTTTCGATATCGGCCATTTCTATGGATTCCAGCAGTTCATCCGTAAACACGGCTTCTGCGCCAAGATTCAGGAAGTCCTCTCTGGTCTCTACCACACCTGCATCCGGCAATCCCACATAGACCGGAAACGCAGTCAGTTCTGCCAATGCCTCTAGATCCTTTTGGGCGGTTGCCTCTTTAATTCTCTCGGCAAATTCCTTCGCCGCCTTACTGTCAACTGCAAAGTTGTCCTCATATCCTTCTGATGTCTGTGCTGGTTTTTCCGCAGCATCTGTCTCTGCTTTTTCTACCGCATCTGTCTCTGCTCTTTCCGAAACAGAATCCTGCCCTGTTTCCTCCGATATATTCGTAGGGATACCCTGCTGTGTATCCTGACGGGACTGCTGGCTTTCGCCGCATCCCGTCAGAACCGCTCCTGTAAGAGCAAAACCCAAAACCATAACAGCCACATTCTTCATTTTCTTTTTCATCTTAATTTCCTCCTACAATTTCAAATTCAATCTCTCCAGACGAACCCGGTGCAATTTCATATTTTCCAAAAACAATAACCGGGCGGTTATTCTCATTGATATAGAACTTCGCGGCTTCCGAAATGCCTGTAAAACCTCCTTCCTCTGCTGTGAAGAATACTTCTCCTGCTTTTTGTCTTTCGGCAATCTGTTCACTGATGTTCGCATTTACCAGTTCCACATAATCTTCACCCAGCATATCCTTTAATGTGACCATTTCCCCCGTTCTCAAATCCAGATTGTAATATCTTGATTCGCTATAAGCATTTGTCCAGTTTTCGGTTCCTCTTACAACAAAAGAAAGGTACTCGTTATTCTGCTGCTTGATCTCATAATCCACGGTAATCTTTATATTATGTTCTGCCCATTCTTCCAGTGTACCACCCGTTTCCAGATAAGCAGTCCTGTATTCTTCCGCACGCTGGAGCGCCTCATCAGCATACTGGTCACAACGGGCAAGGATTTCCTGATTAATCCCATCCACCGTTATGCCGGTATCCTCTGTGATCATCTCGATTGTTGGGATTTCCACAGACACCGCTATATCATCCTTTTGTGTTTCATAAGAACGGAATGTCAATATCCGAACCAGACCTCCGATCACCGGAAGCTGCCCTGCTTCTTTTGCAAATACCGGACTCATATTCAAAGCTACTGTGAAAAGAATGCATACGATCGCTGCCGCTGCTTCCACACTGCGTATTACCCTTTTGAATCTGCGGCTTCTGCCAACCCCTCTTTTTTCTTCCTGCTGCTTCCTTGAGTTTTGTATCTCCTGCTGTATCCGGAGGCTGAGTTCCGCCGGAATGATGGTCTGGTCATATCTTTCTTTCATTATATCTAATTTACCCATATATCTGCCTCCTGAATATTTTCTTTTAATTGTTTTAGGCCACGATAAAGTTTGGTTTTAACCGTATTCAGATTTAATCCGGTGATACAGGATATTTCTTTCAAAGATAATTCTTCAAAAAACCGGAGTTTAATAATTTCCTGCACATCCAGCTCCAATCTGTCCAATTCTTTTTCCAGGTCATCCTCCGGCTCATACCCCTTCTCATAATACATCTCTTCCCGTCCTGAACCATCATTTGTCAGCAAAATCCTCTTACGCTTTTTTAGGATCGTCAGACATTCATTCATTAATATTCTATAAAACCATGTCTTGATCGCATCCTCATTTTTTATACTTTCATACGCCTCGAGTGCTTTGCAGACCGCACTTTGGACAACGTCAAGAGCGTCCTCCTGATGCCTGGTATAACTATAAGCTACTCTATAAAACCGTTCTTGATTTTCAAGAATATACTGGATTAACCTTTCATATAATACTTGTTTCATAACAGGCGTACACCTTTCTTTTTTCTTTTACTATATAGATTTTTCAGATATCGAAAAAGTTTCAAGATTTTATTTTTTTATCTTGAGGAACGAGAAAGAAACAAATATCGTCAGGAATTCGGCAGCCGGTACGGCAAGCCAGATTCCGGTCATTCACCAAATTTGGGGCAAAAAAACGAGAAACACAAGCAACAGGGCAAAAGAGCGCAGGAATGTGATCACGCCCGAAAAATGCCCTTTTCCATAAGCCATCATACGGACTGCCGAGAAGATATTGATTCCGGCAAAGAGGAAGCCAAGACCATAAATTCTCATTCCAGATACAGCAAGGGAAAATACAGGGCTTGCAGCAGGCGCAAAGCAGGAAACTCCCAATGGCGCAAAGTAATATGTCAGCGTATAAATGACGAGTGGCGCGATGGCAAAGAACCTGTAAGCATAGCGCTCCAGAATACGACATACTCCTTCCTTTTTATCCCCATAAGCGTATCCAAGGGGTGGCGCAATCCCCATGGCGAAACCGAAGTATACGCCGATAAACAAAAATTGCAGATACATAATGATGGATACCGCCGCAACGCC
>CAYUKT010000400.1:0-2559 GCA_964445285.1 uncultured Bacteroides sp.
ACAACAGCCAGCACGATGGCGTCCAACAATGCCGCACCTGTGTTAAAAACCATGCAATATACTCCTTTCCTTCTTTTTACATATCTCATAGGAACCTCTCCATATGTGGGTTTATAATATTATTATCCGATACAATATTATATGTCGTATAATATTGTATCTGCATATACTATATGGCATATAATATTATTTGTCAACATATATTTCCTCTATTTTTCCTTAAAATTATTTTAAGAAAACCTTACACTTTTATATAGCCGGAACGGCATATAAAAACAGGACTCCGGAATGATATCCTTTGTCCTGCCATTATTTTCCATACCTATATAAACAGCCCATCTGCAGAGTATTATATTTTCTCATACGCAATCCGCAGTGAACCATCCGCCACATGGATCATCCCACATTCCCGAAAACCATTCTTCCGGATCAGATGCTGCATCACATGATTATCCCTATGCGTATCAATCCGCAGATGATCTATCTTCTGACTGCAGAATGCCACGATCCTGTCAAAAATACCCTGTGCTGCTCCATCTTTTGCAATCCGGTGCAGCGTCCCGTATTCCGCATCGGAAAGCCACCCGCCCTGTTCTATCACGGAATATGTGGGTTCCTCTCCCATCAGAAAGGCAAATACGGCGTGTATGGTGTCTTCTTCTTTGATCACATACAAGTTCCCGTCCTCGATATCACTTACCAACAAATATTCCGGCGGAAAATCATCTTTCCACTGATTGGCATTACCGGTCTCTTTCATAAAGTTTCTGGCATACGCATAGATTTCCAATATTCTCGGCAAATCTTTCATCTCCGCCTTTTTTATATGTAATGGCCGCATCCTTTTCCTCCATCATTTCTTTTCCAATGGATCACGATGACTCTCTCTGCATTCGGAAGCTAACTTTTCGATGACCGCAATATCCTCCTCCAGTTCCTCTGCAATCTTCGGAATAGTCTTTCCTTTGGACAATTTCTTCTCGATCAATTCTTTAAGATGATCCTCGCGGCCTTTCACCTGTCCCGCTTTCAGTCCTTCTGCCAATCCTTCTTCTCGCCCTTCTTCCCAGCCTTCCCGAAATGTGTTCTTCAAGTGTTTCTTCTCATCATATTCCGTCAACAACATATGCAGCACCTCCGCTTTTTCAACTAACAGGATATCCGCAAGAATCCCCTTTTTGATACATTCGTCCATGGCTGTCTGGACTGCTTCCTCCCGCTGCATACCCTTTTGTATATTTTCTTCCACCTCTGATATCAGTTCCGAATACTCCCAAAGGCGGTGGCATCTCTCCATCAGCAGCTGGTTACATCCCCGGTTTATGTTCAACACCTTACATCTGCACTCCAGACAACCGCTCCCCTGCCCTTCCGGGAAAGAATCCGACAGATAAAGAATCTGGCTGTCAGACCGCATATCGTTGCCATGATAAAATACAATATACTCCGGCGTTGGTAATTCTATACGGTTTCTTCCATAGATATCGTCTTCTCTGGCACCAAGCAGGCCTTCAAACTGCTGGGCAAAATAAAGCAGACCCCGCAGGGGCATGTTAGGATTCCAGGTACTCTGGTGTTCATAAAGATTCAGATGACTCCCAATGATAAACGACAGATCATTTTTCATCTTCATGAAGATGACATCCTCCATGGTAACCACTTCCAACTCACTTGGATTCTGATATGTACTGTCATTCAGTGCATTATAGAGATTTAAAAGATCCTGTTTATCCCGAAATAGACGCCGAAAAAGCACGTCTTTGTATCGGCGGTTTAAAAACAGCTTTCTCCACCAAGTCCCATGTTTGTACCATTTCCCGTTGTTTCGTTTTCTCATAGATTTTCCTCCATTATACAGTTTTTCATGACTGAATACAAGGAAATCTTGAAGTATCAGATTTAAGTCCGGCTGATAATCTGCAGATAAAAGCGAAAGAAAGCAGAACAAACGGCAAACAGAGCCGATCACATCAAAGAGACCCTTAATCCAGCCAAGCAACAATAGTTAAGGGATTATTTCCGACTACCGGAAAGAATCATAAAAGATGGAGATGACTCTCCACGGACAGGATAGACCTCCGTCCAAGTGATTTTATTATAGATATAATTTCGATACAATACAAGTATATATTTATAAAACTTATCTAAAAATCCTATCCTTAAAAACCGATTACCAAATACGTCTTATATGTTTCTATAGCCCGTTGTCTGAAAAACCGGGCCGCCTCCGGCCCGGTTCTGAATATATACTGCTCTCTGTTATTTGCTGATATTACCTTAAAAGAGATTCACCTTTCCCACAACGCCGTCATTAATCACATAGTAAGCGGTGAAATCCTCCGGTTTCACATACACCTGCAGGTCCACTATGGAGTCTCTTTTGTGTCCCTTTGCCACATAATGAGCCTTGACCCTCTCCACCACATCATCCATATTGACTTCGTATTCCCGATACTGTAATACCACTTCTGGTGTAACTTCACTTCTTTCCTTTTCCATTAGAATTTCCCCTTCCTGTGTACAACGGCGCCTTTATGAATCCGTGGTGCTTCGCCCTAT
>CAYUKT010000401.1:0-2551 GCA_964445285.1 uncultured Bacteroides sp.
AGGAAGCTGCCGGATCCCATGTTTCTTTGAATTCAATTCTTGCCCATTCAACTACATCACCGGATAATAATGTTTTTATGTTTGTTGGTATCGCCATGTAAACACCTTCTCTCCATCAACAATCTATATTTATGAGACAGTACTATTTCTGTTATTCCCATCTCCATACACTAACGGCTCCCCGCCACCACCATTTTCCACCCATGCACCACCCTGACCACCTTCGGCGCAATGGTAAACAGAATCAAATACCCCTTATTCTTCTTCGTCAAATAAGGATTCGTCACCGTATCCCGCAGATGCCCGCGCAGATACCTTTTCACCTTCCGATAAAAGACATTATCCCCTCTCATCTGTGATACCGGTACATGCAGCATATAATCCAGTCTCTGAAACAGACCAAACCGAACCGCATAAACATGTAAGGCAGGATACTTCCTGTCCACCAGTTCCTGCATCCTGTCCGCATTATCCACAATATCTAAAAACACCCGCGAAAAACTGTCCTTCGTCCTCTTGCGGGTGGTACTCTCTTTTCTGCACACCACATGATATCCCTGTTCGGGAAGGATCACGATTCCCTCAATCTCCTGCAAAAGTTCCACTAAAAGCCTGAAATCCTCATTCAGTTCTCCCTCCGGGAACCGGTGTCCATCCATAAGTTCTTTCTTTAACAATTTGGTGCAAAATGAACAATCGCCCCGGTGCATCAGGAGCTCTCTCACAAATGTCTGTGCCTCGCAAAACTGTACCTGCTCCGGCGGCATACACACATCCGGCAGACGCCTGCCCTCTTCATCCACTTCATCCCTGGAAATCTGCGCCACCGGACAATCCCTCTCAGTAAGCGCCTTCATCAGTTTCTCATAAACATAGGGCTCGATATAGTCATCGCTGTCCACAAAACCCAGATATGCACCGGAAGCCAGCTTGATACCGGTATTGCGCGCCGAGGAAGCGCCTCCGTTTTTCTTATGATATGTGCGGATACGGCAGTCCTGCTGCGCCAGCTGTTCACACAATCTGTCCGTCCCGTCCGTGGAGCCGTCATCGATCAGAAGGATTTCCAGATTGGAATAGGTCTGCGCACAGATGGATTTTACGCACTTTTCCAGACAATCTATGGAATTATATACTGGTACAATGACACTGATTTTATGTGTATCCATTACCCTGCTTCCTCTATTTCGAATCTATATTTTCTCTTTTCCCAGACTATCCTAAGTCATCCTGCATCATTGCCCGGTACATCTTCCCCGGCGCCGTCACCGGGGCTATGCTTAAGGGGCCTTCCAGCTCTGGTTCTATCACCCCCCGCTGTAAGCCGTCCACAAACCGCAGAAGCGCTCCCGCCGCATGTTCCGCATTCCACATATCGCGAATGGTCTCATAAGCCGCCCGGCCCATCTGCTTTCGCTTCTCCCAGTTGGCAAATAGATCCAGCACCAATTCTTCCATTTTATCATAATTATCCTGAGGGTAGACCAGACCGTTTACCCCATGCCTGATCAGATAGGGCGCAGCCCCCACCTGGGCATTGACCACTTCCACACAGCCGCTGTTCATGCCCTCATTGACCACGGCTCCCCAGCCTTCCAGATAATTGCTGGTAAAGAGATGGATGTGACATTTCTCCATCACATCCCGCACCTTCTCCGGCTGTGTATAGCCATAAAATATAAAGGATCCCGTAAGGCCGGAACTTTCCACATCGCGGACAATCAGCGGTTCCAGTTCTCCATCTCCCAACATATGAATCTTATATGCATAACCTTTTTCCCGCAGGGCCTTGGCCAGCCGCACCACGTATTCCGGGTGTTTTAAGGGAATAAACCGCCCGGCCCAGACAATATGAAGTACACCATCCTGCGGTTTTAAGGCCGCAAATTCTTCTTCCGTATAGGTGCGGAGCCTCGTAAAATATCCCCACTTAAACAGTTTGCCCGGATAGGCCCTGATCAAGTGAAAATCCGAAGCCGTATAGGCGCCGGCACAGAGCATACACACATTCTTCCTGCGGTATCTGATGTGCTCCTTATATTTCGCCGCAAGTCCGCGTGGGGATATCATTTTCCACTGTCCTTCCCGGTAAAGCCGCTCACTCACCCGAAGGGTCGTCTTGCCCGAAAGCAGTCTGGGTTCCACAATATCTTCCCGGCCGGTCCATCCAAAGAGCACCACATCACTCTCCATGATCTTCTTCAGGCATTCATATTCTTTCTCATAGAGGCATTCCACATAAGGAATCTCCTCCACATTCACGCTCCAGCCCATCTCCACGCGCTCTTTTTCCATGGGCATGGTCTGGACAAAAGTAAAATCCTCCCCCAGCTGCGCATACAGAGCCTCGCACAGCGGGATCTGATGGTGATTGATATAGTTAGACACAAAGGTAAAAGTCATTCTGACATCTCCCTGTAAATGCGCATCAAGCGGTAATAGTTCTGATCTGCATCATGATTGACACGCGCATGTTTCCTGGCATTATCGGAGAGTCGCTCCACGATTGCCTCTTTGGTGAAAATCTCAATGATACTGTCAGCCAGCGCGT
>CAYUKT010000402.1:0-2530 GCA_964445285.1 uncultured Bacteroides sp.
GATAATTGATGAGCAAAACATCGCTACCGATGCAGAATATACGTTAGATGGATATTTAAATCAGCATCTGACCGTTCTGAATCCGCTATGCAATCATTTTGATGTCATGTATTCAGATTCCAAAAAGCATGCATTAATCCAACTGATTGATTTCATATCTAACACATTTTATAGAAATATAGAAAAACATGACAAAACAAGTATCCAAAATATCCGGTTACTTCAAAACCATTTATGTGGTGGTCGATTTTTTGATTTTTCAACAAACCATGACACACAATTACTGCTAGATGAATAAGATATAGCATACTTGACAACACTATTGAGGTATGTTATATTTACTTTACCAAGTAATTTCCCTTATACGGTGCATGAGGATGTAAGGCGGCTGTAATGTCGTCCACCATAGGGTTTTGGTAGAAAGACATTCCAGATATGGAATGTTTTTTCGCTTCATAAGTAAATATTTTCATATATAAAAAAAGAGGCAGGGGCTGATCATCCTGTCTCTTTTTAAGCAGAAATCCAATGAAAGAAAAAATCAAGGGCTATATATTTCCATAAACCCTTGATTCCACTACATTCCATACGATCAATCCACTGCTATAATCTCTTTTTTGTTGTATGTTCCACATTTCTTACATACTCTGTGAGGTACCATCAGAGCGCCGCATTTGCTACATTTCACCAATGTAGGAGCGGTCATCTTCCAGTTTGCTCTTCTCTTATCTCTTCTACCTTTAGAAGATTTGTTCTTAGGACAAATAGACATCGTCACACCTCCTTATCCGCTTCAAAAATATCTTTGATCGCCGCCATCCTGGGATCGGGAACAAAGGTATCGCAGTCACACGTTCCCGTATTCAGATCCCTGCCGCATTTGGGACAAATCCCTTTACAATCCGGCTTACATAGAATCTTCATAGGCCAGCTTGTCACTATCTCACTGTTTAGTAAGTCTTCCACGTTCAACTGGTATCCATCCATGAAATCCCGACCATCCTCCACAGACGGATCCGCTTCCATATCCGGCGCCGTAACTTCCCTGGTAAAGGCAAGCGTTATTTCCTTCTCTACGGGTTTCAGGCATCTGTCGCAGGTTAACCCGAACGTAAACACTGCCTTTCCCTCCATCCTCGCCCTGCCTTTTCCTGTGTTGGTAAACACAAATTCTGCCGGCGCACTCTCAAGCACCCGGTAATTCTCCCCACCCACAGAAACCTGCGCAATGCCGGTCTCTATCTGCATCGGGAGCACCTTCCCCTCGTTTGTCAACACATCGGTCAAGTTCACGAACATAGTAGACTCCTATCCATACTCAAACAATTATACATAGGCAGTCATGGTTTGTCAACCGGAATTTTGTCGGTATCATACCCGGTGCATACCCGGTCTTATAATGCATCCTATTTCAATGCGTAGTTACCAATCAGATTCGTATGGGAAATTTAAGGCAAAGCAATACCACTATCCCAATCACAAAAGCATGCTTCTTCCAAGTCAGCCTCAAATACCCAGCAAACTCACGGATAAAAGCATTTAACGTAAAATACCATTTTGTTTTTGCGCCAAATCCCTTACATCTTATTCCCTGCTTCTTTGCGAGTATTAACGCTCTGAACACATGATAAGCAGTTGTGACGACAATAATCTCAGGCTTTTGTTTGTTCATCAGTTCCCTTGAGAGCCTTAGATTTTCCTGTGTTGATACGGATTTTTGCTCCATGTTGATTTTTTCCGGATCCACGCCTTTATCAACCGCATATGCTGCCATCGCCTTGCTTTCCGGAATATCCTCTCCGGGGCCTTGCCCGCCAGACATGATCAATACCGCATTGGGATTATAGCCCAGCATTTCTATCCCCTTTTCAATCCGCGCTGCAAGCAATGGCGTGACCTTATCTCCAATAATCCCGGCTCCCAGTACGACAATATAATCTGCATTTCTTTTCTTTTTCAGATGGAAAAGATTGAGTACCGCAGAAAATGAGTATATCGCCAGCAATGCCAATCCATATACTGCCGTGAGGCTGATCATCGTATAGAGCGTTGTACCCATTGTATTCTTTCCTAAATTCCCGATCACTGGCCAGACTGTCAGATAGATACACAGTAAAACAGAAAACAACATTGACAACAGATTGGCCGGTTTTATTCCCTCATGTCTGATAACCCTTATCCCTTCTATAAAAAACACAAGGATCAAAACCGCTGGAAACATGATAACACAGCCTATTGCAAAAATAAACATAACAACCATGATTCCAATGACTAAGTCATGCTCTGCCAGCCATTGTGCATACTGGGATACTATAAAAAATAAAAAGGCCGCCAGACATATCATCATGAACAAAAATGAGACTCCGCTCCATAATGTCCTGGAGTCATGCAGCATAATCCCTGCAAATATGCAGGCGGAAATGATAAATATAAGAAGTGCAAACTGCCACATAACAGTCTCCTTTTATTATAGATCATTGATCGCAGCGGTAATTGCCATGCTGCGAATCCGTTTTGCAGGAGTATAAAT
>CAYUKT010000403.1:0-2526 GCA_964445285.1 uncultured Bacteroides sp.
ATATTGTGTCTACAGTGACTCATCAGCATCATATCATATAAGCTGTCTTCCCCTTGATTCCAATCAATGATCCGGTACTCCTTCCCCTGATACTTTGCGCGCACATAATCGCTGTCATCCGAAAAGACGTAGAATACCGGATTGTCAGCTTTCTCTTTCAGATAACTGACAGCCCTTTCATAATAACGCTCCGTACAGATATTGCCGAACATCTCTATGTTGGCTGCATCCAGGTAATCGCCCCGGCGGATGTGGATACTCACGGACTGGGTCTGTTCCATCTCCTCCACCACCTCCGCGTTTCGCGGATTATGACTGACCGGAAAACAAATCTCAGACCGGAGCGTTTCCAGAATGTCCGCATAATAAGCCTCACAGGCCCAATATCCTATCAGGTATTTGTTATCCCAGCCAAAAACTTCCGGGTGGTACATCTGCGTCTCCTCAAAAACAGACACTAAGGCCGGGCTTATCTTTCTTTTTACCTTCTCCCAAAGGCCTGCCGGTTCCTCGCAGCGTCTGCCCAAAAGGGAGCGCACCTCCTCTGCGGCAGCTGTCTTGATGGACAGCCCCTCAAAACGATTTAGTTCCAGGGGCCTGGGCGCCTGCATCTTCTCCTGTACTTTATCTGCAAACCAGGATGTATCCAGCCTGGCTTCTTTACCCAATATCCC
This sequence comes from uncultured Bacteroides sp., assembly GCA_964445285.1. Classification (GTDB taxonomy): domain Bacteria; phylum Bacillota; class Clostridia; order Lachnospirales; family Lachnospiraceae; genus UBA3282. Next base: position 675 of record CAYUKT010000403.1, read on the forward strand.
CAATTTCCGATACAAGGCGTACTGCTGTAACTGATTTCCCAGCCCGCCCATCAGTCTTACAATAATCATCGCTCACCGTTTCCTTCCATCATACAAACGAAAGACCACTCGCAGAAGGATCGGCAGGATCCCATTCGGATGTTTTGCCGCCTGATACAGCAAAGTGTCCGCCTTTCCACTGACAGACAGGGCAGTATTTCGAAACCGCTCCCGGTTCTCCCCGGAACCGAAGATCTCTCGGATTCTCTTCCTGTATCCAGGATCCGGATTGCGGAGTTCATTCTTCATCACATACAGGAGCATATAACAGTATTCCCGATTTACCGCCTGTTCTCCATCCGGCACCTGCTTGTCCAGAGCCGCCCGCATCATACATGCCATCACCCTCTGTAAGCTGTCATATTTGCCTTTGTCATAATAATGGGTCATGGAACTCTCCACATAGCGGTAATGGTAATAAAGAGCATCCTTCATAACCACAATCCGGGTGCTGTTAAGCATGGCAGGATACATCATATTGGAATCTTCCCCAAACCGCACCCGATAATCATAATATTTCTCATTTCCTTCAAAGACCGATTTCTCACACAATTTCATACAGCGGGACATGGGCAGGATCCTCTGCTGTCTGCCCACCAGTCTCTGCTTCACTTCTGTTTCCAGTTTTTCCCCCTCGTAAACACCGGGAGCAATCGCACCGTACACCGGTTCCGTCTTTTTCTGTTTCTCCCGCAGGTGATTACAGCAGACAATCTCCCCCTGCTTTCCTGCCAGATGGGCCGCCATCCCGGTCAAGGTTTCCGGTTCTACATAATCATCGCTGTCCACAAACATATAATAATCGCCCAAAGCCGCGTTCATACCCGCCACACAGGCCGAGCCCGGCCCCCCGTTTTCCTTATGGACGACATGGACTCTTGCATCCTGTCTGCCATATTCATCGCAGATTCGGCCGCTGGCATCCGTGGAAGCATCGTCCACGAGAATTACTTCCAGGTTTTGATAAGTCTGCGTTAGGATGCTGTCCACGCACTCTTGCAGGTAGGTTTCCGTATTATAAACCGGCACGATAATACTGATTTTGTAAGGTTCTTTGGGCATTTGTTCCTCCATTCTGGGCGATGTCAGCCAACTATCTCTTATATCCTTTAATTCTCTGAAGTCATTTCCCGTTTCTTTTAACGCTTATGCCAATATACCAGCCTGAGCAGATGAAAAATTCTTAAGGAAGACCTAGAGCAGCATCGGCACTTAGTGAGGTTTTTCACGAACTTAGTGTCCGTTATGCTGCGAAAGGAGCGAGAGCGGGCTGACGAAGAATTTTCCATCTGTTCAGGCGTCACTTATAGCAAACATACGAAAAATAACTATTTTCTATTTCTCTTAACTTCCTGTAGTACACGATAAAGCCATATATACACCCCCGGCAGATGACTAAAGAGTGACGCCTTCAATCGATACCCTCCCGGCAGATATGCTGCATATCCCGCTACCTGCATATGTTCCTGCAGTTTATTCCGGCACTGTGCAAGATAATCTTCTGCTTTTCGCCGTTCCCGCGCTGTGCATAGGGCTATTTTACCCGCCGTCAGTATAACAGATGTTATGATTTTAGCCGCTGTCTGCGGCTTCAGCGTCTCATCCATCCCCAATATCATCTCCTGGGCAATCTCCCAGCATCGGATCTGATCCATATAGGAAGGTGTAAAGGGCCGCTGCATTACGCCGCCGGGATTCTGATAGTATCCGTATCCCGGATAAGTTGTCTCCACTGCTTTGTGCAAAAAGGGCAGGATATCTACCAGAAAAAGCATGTCCTCCCCCACGGTAAGCCCCTCCCGAAACCTCACTT
>CAYUKT010000404.1:0-2517 GCA_964445285.1 uncultured Bacteroides sp.
GTCCTGTCAAGGGGAAAATGGCACATTTAAAACATCTTTTGAACATGATTATGACTACGCCCATATACATTCTCAGACAGAATGCTTTACACATTTTTTATTATTTACCACTTGCCATGGCCACAAATATGGTGTATAGTGTTGCACGTTAATAATATGCAACGATATGCATCATAATAATATTTATAATATGAAGAAACAGGAAACATGTGGGAGTATAAGTCATAATGTATTTGCAGATAGGGGAAATTGCTATGGCGAAGTATTTAGTGATCGTGGAGTCACCCGCAAAGGTGAAGACAATCAAGAAATTCTTGGGTTCTAACTATGAGGTAATGGCCAGCAACGGACATGTGAGGGATTTGCCGCGCAGTGCGCTGGGCATTGATGTAGAGAATGATTTTGAACCGAAGTATATTACGATTCGGGGCAAAGGGGATATTCTGGCAAATCTGCGCAAGGAAGTGAAGAAGGCTGAGAAGATTTACCTTGCAACCGACCCGGACCGCGAGGGAGAAGCCATTTCATGGCATTTATTATACGCGTTGAAGTTGGAGAATAAAAAGGTATATCGTATTACTTTCAATGAGATTACCAAGACGGCGGTGAAAGAATCCTTAAAGAACGCCAGGGAGATCAATATGGATCTGGTGGATGCGCAGCAGGCGCGCCGTTGTCTTGATCGTATGGTGGGATATAAGATTTCACCGGTGTTATGGGCGAAGGTGAAGCGGGGCTTAAGCGCCGGCAGGGTACAGTCGGTGGCGCTTCGCATCATCTGTGACAGGGAAGAGGAGATTAACGAGTTTATCCCGGAGGAGTACTGGACGCTGGATGCCTCCTTATCCATTGCAGGGGAGAGGAAGCCTCTGGTTGCCAAATACTATGGGACAGTGGAGGAGAAGAAGAACATTTCTTCCAAAGAGGAATTGGAACAGATCAAGAAGTCCCTGGAAGGTGCGGAATATAAGGTCACATCAGTAAAGACGGGTGAGCGGATCCGTAAAGCGCCGCTGCCTTTTACCACTTCAACCTTACAGCAGGAAGCCAGTAAGGTTCTGAACTTTTCCACGCAAAAGACCATGCGTCTGGCGCAGCAGCTGTATGAGGGTATAGAGATCAAGGGAAATGGCACCACGGGTATTATCTCTTATCTGCGTACGGATTCTACTCGAGTCTCGGAGGAAGCCGAGGCAGCGGCGAAGAAATATATTACGGACAAATACGGGAAGGAGTATGCTTCCGATAAGGGGCAGGAGAAGAAAGGCGGGCCCAAGATACAGGACGCGCATGAGGCGATCCGGCCTACGGATATCAGCAGGCTGCCGCTTGACATCAAGGATTCTCTCTCCAGGGATCAGTTCAGGCTCTATCAGCTGATCTGGAAGCGGTTTACGGCGAGCCAGATGGCAGCGGCTTCTTATGAGACTACTTCCGTGAAGATTGATGCGGCAGGGCAGCGTTTCACGGTAGCGGCTTCCAAGGTGAAGTTTGACGGCTTCATGAGCGTCTATACCCAGGATGAGGAAAAAGAGGAGAACAATATGCTGGCCAAGGGAATTACGGAGGAGAGTAAATTATCCCTGCTGGGACTGGAGGAAAAACAGCATTTTACGCAGCCGGCTCCCCATTATACGGAGGCATCCCTGGTGCATGCCATGGAGGAATTGGGTATTGGGCGTCCCAGTACGTATTCGCCTACCATCACGACCATACTGGCAAGACGTTATATTGTGAAGGAAAACAAAAACCTGTATGTAACGGAGCTGGGTGAGGTCGTCAACAATATGATGAAAGAGGCCTTTCCTTCCATCGTGGATGTGAATTTTACGGCCACCATGGAGGCGCTCTTAGATGGGGTGGAAGAGGGCAGTGTGAAGTGGAAGACGGTGGTGAAGAATTTCTATCCTGATCTGGAAGAAGCCGTGGAGAAGGCGGAGAAGGAGCTTGAGGAAGTGGAGATCGCGGATGAGCTTTCCGATGAGTTCTGTGACATCTGCGGCAGGCAGATGGTCATCAAGTACGGTCCCCACGGCAGGTTCTTAGCCTGTCCGGGATTCCCGGAGTGCAGGAATACCAAACCATACTTCGAAAAAATCGGTGTGGAGTGTCCTAAGTGCGGCAAGGACATAGTCCTGAAAAAGACGAAGAAGGGCCGGAAGTATTATGGCTGTATCGATAATCCGGAATGTGATTTCATGGTATGGCAGAGGCCTGTAAACGAAAGGTGTGACCGCTGCGGTTCCATTCTTTTGCAGAAGGGCAATAAGCTAGTGTGTTCCAATGAAAGCTGCGGTTTTATCAAGGATGCGGTAAAGACTGAAGTATAGTGAGTTGCCGTGAAATTCTGAAAATTGTATACAACTGGTGTTAATTGAGTTTAAATTGCGTCAAAAACACATTGAAAATGCTCAAATGGTGTGATAAAATCAATTTATATAGAATTGTGTAACAATAGTGTCATAAATTGAGGAGTAAGATACATGAGCAGTGTTCAATTATTAGATAAGACCAGAA
>CAYUKT010000405.1:0-2512 GCA_964445285.1 uncultured Bacteroides sp.
CAAGCAACACTTTCGCAGATTCCAGTTTCTCCTTCGCATTATCTAGCCTGTATTTCATTAAATTATCCAATCCGCTTTCCTTCTTTCTGTATATTTATATAATAAGGAAGTATCTCTTTATACTCTTCATATTCAGCATATGGTATAACTGTAGGAGAAACAACAACATCATTCTCCAATCCAATATCAGCGGACATATCCCATACCAGCTTCAGCTTTTCTTGTAAATCGGTTCTATCTCCCTTGACGATTGCAGTAATATCTATGTCAGATTCATCCGTGTAATTACCTCTCGCATAAGAACCATACAAATAGATCGCTACAATACTATCACCGTATACAGAACGATACGTTTGTAATATTTGTTTTGATATATTATTCACTTGATTTTCTGTACACATGACAACTCACCTCATATACCTTATCAATTATTATTTCTCTTCCATCGGCGATCTAGTCGGTAATTCTTTCTTTTGTGCAATTTAGGATTTTGCATAGTCTATCAGCGTTGCTGCAAATGTTAGATATAGTTTCTATAATAATGAATATTATAGCATTTTTCTTTATTCCTAACAATCCGAACCATAAAATCAGATAGCATAATAAAAAATGGAAGCAAAGGGGCTCGAACCCTTGGAAAAAATAGAAAGGCATGTAAGCAGCATGAAAGAACTTAGCAAAGTATTACAGTCAGTAATGTTAAAGATATCTCATTCCTCCATCTGCCGCCTCAATATATCCACTCCATCCGTGTATGCCTCACTTACCTCGCGAAAAATACTGTCATAAAACGCAGCCGCGGCCTGCTGTCGTTTCCTGGCCATCTGTGCTCCCTTTCTCGTATAAAATTGAGAGTATAAATTCTCCAGTTTATACTTATATTCTTTAAAAAAAGAAGGTTCCTCATCGTTTGTGCCATCAGAAACGTCTCCATCCGGCCTTACCGAATATAGCGGTTCCGCGACCTGTCCCTTATAGATCAGGGTTCTGGCAATGCCAATCGCACCGGCTACATCAATCTTATCCGCATCAAACAGGATCTTCGCTTCTAGACTCTGAGGAAGCCCCTCTCCTCGAAATCTGTGGCTGCGGATACATTCCCTGACCTGCTCCGCCATTTCCTTTGAAAAATGATGTTCCCTCAAAAATTGATAAGCCTTATCCGCCCCAATCTCGGCGTGGTCTAATTTGGGATTCTCAAATTGCTCTGCCCTGCCTATATCATGCAGTAAACATGCTGTTATCAAAACATCATAATCAACAGCATCCTCAGTATCGGCAATCGTCAAAGCATTATATAATACCCTGTAGACATGTTCTTTATCATGGGCACTGTCTGTCATACAGTCATTCATATAATTTTCTATCAGTTTATAGGTTGATTTTTTCATTTGGGTGGCTCCTCCTTGTTTCCGGTATCATCCGAATAAGCTTTTTCATTCCGGCATTTCCTGTCTCTGTATGATTTTATCTATTTTAACACCTTTTACACGGGATGTTCAATCATCTGATGACAAAAAGAGAAGCAGACTTACCTCGACAGGTAAACGTCTGCTTCTCTAAAACACTACTGCCTTTCAGTTTTTCTCAACGAAAATACCATTTTTGTCTATCTCTATATCCTGATTTCTAAAATCAAATTACGGTTTCCTCTGCCCTCAGTTCTCTATCTGACTGGACAGCACAATCTTCCGCAGAGCCGGAACACTCTGCATAATGCCAAGCACCACCAGGTCTACCGCCATGACCGCCAGTACAAGCACGCCATTTAGCAGCATCGAATAAACCCAGGGGTTCTTCATCGGTATCCCTAAAAACACCTCCGGCATATACATATACCAGAGCAGACCGCCTGACAGCGTCAACGATACCCAACGCCCAAAAGACCCAAGAACGGTTCCCCACAACCAGCCAAGTTTCTTACCGCAGCCGAACCCGCACAAAAACACAAGCATATATGCCACCACATAGTCGAGCAGCATGGACTGCCACGAAATCGCAATGCCTCCACCCAGAAAATACTGCAGTACGCCGTTTACAAAACAACACATCAGGGAATACTTAGGCCCCCAGCGCAGACAATATACCAGAATTGGCACTAACGCCAGATCAATGGATCCTCCGAACGGAAAACGGAATATCCGAAAATATCCCAATACCGTTGCGGCAGCGATCATGATTGCGCCCTCTGTCAGGGCGCGGATTTTGTTCTTTTGTGTCATAGATGTCTCCTCCATAAAAGTAAATTTGCTCCGCAAATTAACTTTGCGAGATCCGCTTCGCGGACTCGGTATAAGCGGAACAGTTTCCTGAAACATAAAAATGTACCGCAATACAGTCAGGTATAACGCGGTACGAAAAAGACGACATCTATTCCATTACTCAAATAGTCACAGCCTGTTTACAATCAGACTGCTACGCCGAATATTCTTCCTACGCCGGCATTACCCGGATCAGGTTCAAGGGACCGGAAGTGACATTACACCTCTGCATCTCAGCCGGACTTGTGTCC
>CAYUKT010000406.1:0-2509 GCA_964445285.1 uncultured Bacteroides sp.
AACCATGCGCCGCAATACTAAGGATTCACAAATATTACAATTTCTCATACTCTTTTTTGTATATTTTGCACAATAAATTGCTTCTTACACCAGTTCACCGGGCTCTTCAGGCTGTGGATAGTAGGTATCAAAAAGCGCTTCAAACTCGGCACGATTGATCTTTTCCTTCTGCAACAGGAGTTCTGCGCACTTATGCAGCACGTCTTCATGTTCTTTGATGATCTCCTTTGCCTTACGATAACACTCGTCAATGATCGCCTTCACTTCCCTGTCGATCTCCCCGGAGATCAATTCACTGTGGCTCTTGGCATGTGCCAGATCCCTGCCGATAAATACCTCGTCATCGTCATCATCATAATTGATCACACCGATATTGTCGGACATACCATAGCGGGTTACCATCCGGCGGGCCGTCTTGGTAGCCTTCTTGATATCGCTGGACGCCCCGGTAGTGATATCATCGAAGATAATCTCCTCGGCAATCCGCCCGCCCAGGGATACCATGATATCTTCTATCATCTTTCCTTTGGTGAGGAACATCTCATCCTTTTCCGGAAGCGGCATTGTGTAACCTGCTGCCCCGAGGCCTGTGGGAATAATAGACACCGTGTAGACCGGTCCCACATCAGGCAGTACGTGGAAAAGGATCGCATGACCCGCCTCATGATAGGCTGTGATCTTCTTCTCCTTCTCGGAAATGATACGGCTTTTCTTCTCCGCACCAATCCCAACCTTGATAAATGCTTTCTTAATGTCTTCCTGTTTCACAAAAGCCCGTTTGTCCATGGCGGCATTGATGGCCGCCTCATTTAAGAGGTTCTCCAGATCCGCCCCTGTAAAGCCAGCTGTGGTCTGCGCGATCTGCTGTAAATCCACATCATCACCGAGGGGTTTATTCTTGGCATGTACTTTCAGGATATCTTCTCTGCCCCGCACATCCGGGGACACCACCGTGATCTTCCTGTCAAAACGTCCCGGACGCAAAATAGCCGGATCTAAAATATCTACCCGGTTTGTAGCTGCCATCACGATAATACCCTCATTGACACCGAAACCGTCCATCTCCACCAGCAGCTGATTTAATGTCTGTTCTCTCTCATCATGACCGCCGCCCATGCCGGTACCACGCCGCCTTGCCACCGCATCAATCTCATCAATGAAAATGATACAGGGCGCATGTCTCTTGGCCTCCGCAAACATATCACGCACACGGGATGCACCCACACCGACAAACATCTCCACGAAATCAGAACCGGAAATACTAAAGAACGGCACATTGGCCTCCCCTGCAATGGCCTTGGCAAGAAGCGTCTTACCAGTACCAGGCGCACCTTCTAAGAGCACACCCTTGGGAATCCTCGCCCCCACCTTGGTAAACTTGCCCGGCTCCCGCAAAAACTCCACGATTTCCTGCAGTTCTTCCTTCTCTTCTTTCAGTCCCGCCACTTCGCCCAGCGTGATCTTATTCTCACCGCCCATGGTGAGCTTGGCGCGGCTCTTTCCAAAGTTCATCATCCTGCCGCCGCCACCGCCGCTGGAATTCTGGGCATTCATCATCACGAAGAAAAAGACACAGACCACCACAACGATCAGGATCGGAAACACACTGTTGAGAAACCAGCTCTCCTCCGGCACACTTTCCACACCGCAGTCTATGCCGTAACTTCTGACCAGAGTTTCCATCTCCATGACATCCGTCACATAAAGGATTCTCTCTTCCCCGTTCTTTAAGACAATCTCCAAAGAACCAGTCGGCGTATCCTTATTCGGACAGATATTGACCACCGCAACTTCATTCTTCTCGAGCTGTTCTTCAAACTCACCTCTTGTGTAACCGTTGTTCTGTACACGCAGAGTACCTACCCAGACGGTAAGCAGAAGCAAGCCGATGATAATCACAAAATACACGTAAAAACTCTTATTATTCTTGCCCAAAGCATACCTCTTTCTCTAATCAAAATTTACCACACCGATATAGGGCAGATTTCTGTATTTCTGGTCATAATCCAGTCCATAACCCACCACGAACTTATCAGGAATCTGAAATCCCGTATAGTCCACTTTCACATCCACCACTCTCCGGTCCGGTTTATCTAACAGCGTACAGAGTTTCACATCTTCCGGCCCTCTGTCCCGCAGCATATCCAGTAAATAACTGAGCGTCCGCCCGGAATCCACAATGTCTTCCACCACCAGTACATGTTTCCCCAGCAAGGACTCGTCCAGATCTTTCACAATCCTGACTACTCCGCTGGATTTGGTATCTCCGCCGTAGCTGGACACCGACATGAAATCAAGTGACACAGGCACCGTGATCCGTTTGGCAAGTTCACACATAAAGAAACTGCCTCCCTTTAAGACACACACCAGATGCACCTGTTTGCCTGCATAATCCTTAGAAATCTGGTCACCAATCTCCTGAATCCTTTTGTCGACTTCTTCCTCTGTCAATAACACATCAACTCGTTCCGCCATGATACCCTCCTCTTAACTGTACCTGTAAGATACA
>CAYUKT010000407.1:0-2491 GCA_964445285.1 uncultured Bacteroides sp.
GGCCCCCAGATACTGCGGCTTCTGCACATGGTCACAGAATGGTTTCTGTCTGTGCCTCCCTCCGCAAGCATCATATAATAATAGCCGTCCTTTTTATAAAGATGAGGCCCTTCCGGCCAGTGGACAAAGCGCATGGAACCACTCCATACATCTTTGGACTTCCCTATAAGCCTCATATTTTCCAGATCCAATCCCTGAATCCAAATATGGCACTCGCCATCATACTGTCTGCCTTCTGTGATCGGATGGGTTCCTATATAATATACCTTTCCATCATCGTCAAAAAAGATGGTGGGATCGATCCCATCCGCGCCTTCCAGATAGGCCGGTTCGGACCAGGGACCTGCAGGATCTTTCGCTGTTACAATGAAATTGCCGCCGTTTGTCTCATTCGTACATATCACATAAAAGATACCGTCATGATACCGTATCGCAGGCGCAAAAATCCCCTGGGAGTGTCGTCCTCCCTCCAGAGGAATCTGAGACTGTCTGTCCATTACATTGCCAATCTGTTCCCAGTGAACCAGATCCTTGCTGTGCATGATCGGAATACCCGGAAAATAGGAAAATGTGGAGTTGACAAGATAATAATCATCGCCCACTCCACAAATTGACGGATCCGGATAAAATCCCGGGATGATCGGATTTATCGCTGTCGCCATAATTTACTTCCTTTAACTTACATAGTTGTCAAAATAGCCCTGAATCAGGATCACCGGTGTTCCCTTATCTCCGGAACCACTGGTCAGATCGCATAAGGAGCCGATCAGATCCGTCAATCTTCTGGGTGTGGTTCCCTGAGAAGCCATATCACCCACCAGGTTATCTTTCTTCTCTCTGATACGGTTGGAGATTGCTTCCCGCAATGCTTCACCGGACAAATCCTTAAAGTCATTATCGGCCAGATACTTCAACTTCACTTCGTTGGGAGTACCCTCAAGCCCAGGTGTACTGGCAGGAGATACACAGGGATCCGCAAGCTCCCAGATCTTGCCAACAGGATCCTTAAAGGCCCCATCACCATATACCATAACTTCCACATGCTTGCCGGTTCTGTTCAGAATCTCTTTCTGAATATCCATGACCAAGTCCGTACATTCACGCGGGAAAAGCTTAATCGTATCCTCTGTAGACTTGTTCGAACCAAGCAGGCCATACTTTTCGTTGCAGCCGCTTCCATTTACAGGCTGTGTCAAAATATCGTCCATTCCCATCACTACCTCGGCGCCTGCTGCCTTCAGAAGTCTCTTGGTGCGGGCCCTGGTGTGAATGTCACAGTTTAATACTTTCTTCGTATAATTAAGGATCGCACGGCAGTCATTGGCAAAGATAATCTCCACTTCTGCACCGGCTTCCTTAATCAGTTCTCCATAATAAGACACATAGTCCACACCGGTGAACGGATGGATATTCTCCCCGAATAATTCCCGATACTTTTCCAATGTCAGCACATCGCTGTATGGATTGATACCTGCCTCATCCAGCTTATCCAGAGAGACCAGCTCATTGCCTACCTCATCACTGGGATAACTGAGCATAAGTACGACTTTCTTCGCACCTTTTGCAATCCCTCTCAAGCAAATAGCAAAACGGTTTCTGGACAGAATCGGGAAAATGACACCGATCGTCTCTCCACCGAGCTTCGCCCTCACGTCCTCTGCGATCGCCTCTACAGATGCATAATTACCCTGTGATCTCGCTACAACGGACTCTGTCACTGCCACTACATCCCTGTCCCGGATTGCAAACCCTTCTGCCTCAGCTGCCTCCAAAACACTGTCTACAACAATCTTGGACAGATCATCGCCTTCCCTGATAATCGGGCAACGGATACCTCTTGATACTGTTCCAACTTTTCTTTCCATAATAATATCCCTTCTCTCCTGTAATTTCTCAGAAAATAACTTCCTATCCCATTTTGCCAGAAATAACGGGAAATAGCAACAAATTTATGGTTTGATTATTAAATCGGTCTGAAAAACACATAAAGAGAAGAGACACGCCGGTCTCTTCTCCCATTGCAAATATCCATGAATTTACCAAATACGATAATTTCCCGACAAAGCGAGGAAGGCAAACAGATAAAGACAGTTATCATAATATCTGCGTCCGCCTCTACGCATCGGCTCTTGATAAAACCGCGTCACCCATTCCTTTGCCAGTTTCGCTGTCTCGGATAATTCCGCGCCGTCCAGTCTCTCCGGAAGCGCCAGGGTTCCCTGTGCTGTTGTCACCAGCATTCCTACCGGATGAAGCGCCGGCTGGTCGATCACCTCACCGTCAATCCGATACGTCATATAAGGATTTTCTTTTCTGGTCACTCCCAGAAAATGCTGCAGTCTTAAAGCCGCCGCGCACTGGCCTTCGTCAACGCCGTTCCAGCTGTAGTCCAATCCGATATTGGCCGCGGTACGGTAAGCGTCCGAATAAAAATACCCGTGCTGGCCCCACTCAAATTCCGTGTAGACCGGCGTACCGTCAAAATTTGCAT
>CAYUKT010000408.1:0-2490 GCA_964445285.1 uncultured Bacteroides sp.
TACGGCCGTCTATCTGAGCCTTGATGCCCGCGTTTTGAATATGCACGCTGACCTCGTCCACGATGGTCTGGATATATCGCTCGCGCACACTCTTTCTCACCGCGATCTTATCCACCAGATCATAGTAAGCCTCGGGTTCCAGATATTTTAAGGACAGATCGTCCAGTTCCACCTTAATCTTGGAAATGCCAAGCCGCTGTGCAATCGGTGAATAGATATCCAGCGTCTCCCTGGCAACCTCCTGCTGTTTCTCAGGACGCATATGCTGCAACGTCCGCATATTATGAAGCCGGTCGGCCAGTTTAATCAAAATCACCCGGATATCTTTCGCCATGGCCAGAAACATCTTGCGCAGATTCTCTGCCTGGCGTTCCAGCTTCTCCGTATCCCGGTCCTGATATCCATGCTCTCCATGAAAACTCAGTTTATCCAGCTTGGTAACACCATCTACCAGCAGGGCCACATCCTGCCCAAACTCTTCCTTGATCTCCTCATCCGTCATGATCGTATCTTCCACAACATCATGCAGAAGCCCTGCCACGATTGTCTCTTTGTCCAGTTCCAGATCAGCAAGGATAATGGACACACACAGCGGATGGATGATATAGGGTTCTCCCGACTTACGTACCTGTCCTTTGTGGGCATCGGATGCGATCCTATAGGCTTTCCTGATCAGACTGATATCCGTTGACGGATGGTATTTACGCACACGAACAATAAGCTCCTCGTAGAGCGTTCCGGGAGTCTGAAACTCATCTATGGATTCTATTCTGCCATCGTCAAATACAATATCCTTCTTCTCTTCTGTCATCATACACTCACCAGCACCTTATTTTGTCACCTGACTGCCGTTTTAAGACATTATAATATTATTTACCGTACAAGTCAAAATATTTCGTATTATGTATACTACTAAAAAGGACGAGCCAAAAGCAACCGCTTCTTACCCGTCCTTTATTATTACTGCCTGTTTTTCTTTTGCTGCATTACATCATTCCCATGCCGCCAGCGCCGCCTGCGGGCATCGGAGGTTCGGGCTCTTTGATGTTGGCCACGACTGACTCTGTGGTAAGCAGGGTGGAAGCCACGCTGTTTGCGTTCTGCAGTGCGCTTCTGGTCACCTTCGCCGGATCCAGGATACCAGCCTCTACCATGTTCACATACTCTTCTTTCAGTGCATCGAATCCTACGCCTACCTCAGACTCTCTCACCTTATTGATGATCACGGAACCCTCTAAGCCGGCATTGGCCACGATGTGGTACAAAGGTGCCTCCAGTGCTTTCAGCACAATCTGCGCACCAGTCTTCTCATCACCTTCCAATGTATCCGCCAGTTTGGACACTTCTTTGGATGCGTGCACGTATGCAGAACCGCCGCCTGCGATAATACCTTCTTCCACAGCTGCCCTTGTAGCTGCCAGCGCATCTTCCAGACGAAGCTTCGCTTCTTTCATCTCTGTCTCTGTGGCTGCGCCCACACGGATAACCGCTACACCGCCTGCCAGATTTGCAAGACGCTCCTGAAGTTTCACGTGATCGAAATCGGAAGTAGTCTCCTCAATCTGTTTCTTAATCTGGCCAATCCTCGCCTGGATAGCTTCCTTGTCGCCCTCACCGTCCACGATAACGGTGTTCTCTTTCTGAACTTTCACGGATTTAGCGCGTCCAAGCTGGTCCAAAGTAGCATCCTTCAATTCCAGACCAAGTTCGGAACTGATCACTTCACCGCCTGTCAGGATTGCAATATCCTCAAGCATTGCCTTTCTTCTGTCGCCATAGCCGGGTGCCTTGACAGCTACCACGTTGAAAGTGCCGCGCAGTTTGTTGACGATCAATGTGGTGAGCGCCTCACCTTCCACATCCTCAGCGATGATCAGAAGTTTCGCACCTGTCTGTACGATCTGCTCCAATAATGGCAGGATCTCCTGAATATTGGAAATCTTCTTATCTGTGATCAGAATGTAGGGATTGTCAAGAATCGCCTCCATCTTATCCATATCTGTTGCCATATAAGCAGAAATGTAACCTCTGTCAAACTGCATACCTTCTACCAGGTCAAGCTCTGTGAGCATGGTCTTGCTCTCCTCGATGGTAATAACGCCGTCACCGGAAACCTTCTCCATCGCATCTGCTACCAGCTGTCCTACTTCGTCATCCCCTGCGGAGATAGCAGCTACTCTGGCAATATGCTCTTTGCCTTTTACCTTGGAGCTCATCTTTGCGATCGCTTCCACGGCTACATCAGTAGCCTTTCTCATACCTTTTCTTAAGATGATCGGGTTCGCGCCTGCCGCCAGGTTCTTCATACCTGCGTTAACCATAGCCTGTGCCAGCACGGTAGCTGTTGTGGTACCGTCACCTGCCACATCGTTGGTCTTGGTAGCCACTTCCTTTACCAGCTGGGCGCCCATGTTCTCAAAGGGATCCGCCAGTTCAATCTCTTTGGCAATGGTAACACCATCATTGGTGATAAGAGGTGCACCGTAAGAT
>CAYUKT010000409.1:0-2478 GCA_964445285.1 uncultured Bacteroides sp.
CAAGCTTTTCCACACAAGTCATACTCATCAAGCCACGTAGCTTGTAATAAACATTAGTTAATAATATTCATTCCCCCTACACAGTCAGTCCAATCCAACTAACAGCCACTTCTTTAGTATACCATCAGATCACATATCTGTCATTATGTTCTACCACAATTTCGATTCCACTTTCTCCTTTGTGATAAGAATTGGCACGGATCGTACCCCTGCTCTCCACAATGCAGTTTTCGATATGTGTATTATCTCCAATGTAGACATCGTTCAGGATAATAGAATTTTTAATGTAGCAATTATTCCCTATATATGTCTCTTTAAAGATCACAGAATCTTCTACAGTGCCGTTAACAATACAGCCGCTGGAGATCAGGCTGTTTTTTATACTCGCCCCCACATTGTATTTGGCCGGCGGCAGGTCATCCACCTTGGAATAAACATCCGGGTACTGTTTGAAGAAATAATCCCTAATCTCAGGATGCAGGAAGTCCATATTGGTCTTAAAATAATCCTCCACTGTCGCTATATTGCTCCAGTACTCCTTAATCTTATAACCGAATATCCTTTTCTGGTTCTTATAACGGATCAGAATATCCTTTACAAAATCAAAGCGGTCTTCCTCCTTACATCTCTCGATCATCTCTATCAACTGACGCCTTCTGACCACATAGATACCACAGGAAATCGTATTGGATTTCGCCACTACCGGCTTCTCCTCAAACTCTTCAATCTGGCACTCCTCGTTCATCTTAAGCGTACCATAACGCTCTACATTGACATCCTTGTCCATGTCTTTACATACCACGGTAATGTCCGCTTTCTTGTCGATATGATACTCCAACACCTTGTTGTAATCCATCTTGTAGACACAGTCTCCGGATGCGATCACCACATAGGGCTCATGGCTGTTCTTTAAGAAAGACAGGTTCTGCGCGATTGCGTCCGCCGTACCGCGATACCATGCATTGCTCTCCGCTGTCAGCGCGGGAGTCACTACAAACAATCCTCCCTGCTTACGTCCAAAATCCCACCATTTGGAAGAACTCAGATGCTCGTTCAGACTGCCCGCATTATACTGCGTGAACACGGCAACCTTATTGATATGGGAATTGGACATATTGCTGAGCGCGAAATCGATGCCGCGGTAACTGCCCGCAATAGGCATTGCACAGACCGCACGCTTCTGTGTTAACTGCTTGATCCTGTGATTGTTGCCGCCAGCTAAGATAATTCCTATTGCTCTCACTATTTATCACCTGCCTTAATTAAAGTTTTACCACTTGGAAGATTTCCGTTCTCATAATCCTCAGCCGTAGTCACACCGAAGACCACTGAATTTTTCCCTATGGTAATTCCTTTCGGAACAACGCTCTTCTCACCTATCGTCACAATATCATGATCGTAGATATGGGGATCTGTCTCATTGGGCACCGCATCGCCGATACCCATCCTCACATTGTCTTCAATCACCGTATTCTCTGCAACGATCGCCTTATACAGTTCACAGCCTTCGCCAATCTGCGTCTGGTTCATAATGATGGAATCCCTGATCACCGTACCTGCCCCGATGGTGACACCGCAGCCAATCACAGAGTTATATACCTTACCGCTGATCTCACACCCTTCTCCTATGATACTTCTCTCCACCACGCTGTCCGCTGACAGATACTGTGGCGGAAGAATCTCACTCTTTGTATAGATCTTCCAGTATTCCTCGTAAAGGTTAAACTCCGGCACAATGTCGATCAATTCCATATTTGCTTCCCAGAAGGAATGGAGTGTTCCCACATCTTTCCAGTAACCATTGAACTCATACGCATAGAGCGGTGCCCCCTTCTTATGACAATACGGAATCAGATGCTTTCCAAAATCAAGGCCGGGTTGTTCAGCATTGGCAAGAAGCGCTTCCTTTAAGGTCTTCCAGTTAAATATGTAGATACCCATGGAGGCCAGATTGCTCCGTGGATTCTCAGGCTTCTCTTCAAAATCCGTAATCTTTCGATTCTCATCAGTGATCATGATACCAAAACGCTTGGCCTCTTCCATCGGCACAGGCATAACCGCGATCGTCACCTCAGCACCATTCTGCTTATGAAAATCAAGCATGACCTCGTAATCCATTTTATATATATGATCGCCAGACAGAATCAGCACATAATCGGGATTGAAGCTCTCCATATAATCCATATTCTGATAGATCGCGTTTGCCGTACCGGTATACCACTCACTGTTCGCGCTCTTCTCATACGGAGGCAGCACCGTTACGCCGCCAATATTTCTGTCAAGATCCCAAGGAATACCGATTCCGATATGTGTATTTAACCTCAGGGGCTGATACTGTGTGAGCACCCCCACCGTATCTACGCCTGAATTAATGCAGTTACTCAGGGGAAAATCTATGATCCTGTACTTACTGCCAAAGGATACTGCCGGTTTCGCAACCTTCGATGTGAGCACTCCCAACCGGCTTCCCTGACCACC
>CAYUKT010000410.1:0-2470 GCA_964445285.1 uncultured Bacteroides sp.
TACGGTCGGTGATCTGGTCAATACGACCCTGGAACTGGATCGGCACAATATTCACGCTCTGCTGGACTATTATGAGCTGTTGACACTGCGCAATTCAATTAATCATACAGACTAACCAAACTTTATTTTTAGTTTATAATGATAAATTTTCATCTATTTATCTATATACGTAGTTTATTTTCCTTTGCAATCCGTAAAATAGCAATAATCTCTTATACATGTGCCCATACATCTATTTAAGTATCGCTTCTTTCTCCCATGTAAAATGCGATAAACAACATGCAATTGTGTTACCTTTCACAGATTGCCGGAAATGACGCCTGAACAACCGAAACACGCAACGAATACCCTGTCCAACAAACAGAAAACATGTTATACTTCTATATATGTATACACAAATCATGGCACCGCAAGGCAGCTGAAGGAACATCCGCCGCCAAAGCTCTGCCCACACGGAGACCACGCAATGACCATCCTATACATTGAATGGAACAGTTTTGGCAATGAAGATATGAAGGAAGCCTTCCAGGCAGAAGGACACACCCTGATCTGCTTTCCCTTTTCCAATAAAGAAGGCCGGCACGATGAAACCGTAGAGTCTTCCCTTATGGGAGTGTTGCGCAAAGAAAGCCCTGACATTGTCTTTTCTTTTAATTATTTTCCACTAATTTCCAGTGTCTGTAAAAAAGCCGATATCCGTTATATTTCCTGGGTCTACGACAGTCCCTATGTGATGCTCTACTCTTACACCGTCATCAATCCCTGTAATACCGTCTATGTATTCGACAAAGAATTGTGTCAGGAATTTAGCCAAGCTGGTATACATACCGTACATTACCTGCCCATGGCAGCCAATACGAACCGGCTGGACAAGCTGACCGCGGATACCATGCTTGATGCGGCATCCCAGCCCGAGGCAGATGCGGCATCAGGTTTGACCCGATACGATATCTCTTTCGTTGGTTCTCTTTATACTGAGAAACATAATTTTTTCGAGCGGATGACTTCCTTAAGCGACTATACCAGAGGATATCTGGATGCTTTGATGTCCACCCAGATGAATGTGCAGGGTTATAACTTTATTCAGGACTCATTGTCTCCTATTATGGAAGACTTATATAAAGCACTCCCTATGGATCCGAATGCGGACGGTGTTGAGACCAGGGAGTATCTTTATGCCCAATATGTGGTCAATCGCAAGATCACCGGCCTTGAGCGGGCGGCGCTTCTGTCTGCCATCACCCAGAGCCACACACTGGATCTGTTCACCCACGACAAGACTTATTCCCTGTCCAATCTGATCAATCACGGCCCCGTGGACAACGTGACACAAATGCCCCTGGTCTTTAAGCAGAGCAGGATAAACCTGAATATCTCTCTTCGCAGCATCAAAAGCGGCATCCCGCAGCGCGCTTTCGATATCATGGGAAGCGGCGGTTTTCTTCTGAGCAATTTTCAGGCGGATTTTTTGGATGATTTTATCCCAAGCGAAGATTTTGATTTCTATGAAAGCAAAGAGGATCTGCTGTCCAAGATTGACTACTACCTGGCGCATGAAGCAGAGCGCCAGGCCATCGCCGCAAACGGCCACAATAAGATTGCAGCCGCGCATACTTACAGGCACAGGGTACGGGAAATGCTCAGTCAACTCCCATAACCGTCAGGGCCGTTTATTCCCAAAGGCTTTTATCAAACCCTGCAAAATCAACCGCAAAATCCTCATAGATACCTACCGGGATTTTATCCTCAAACGTATAATCCATTTCCATGCCATGGTCAAAGTCATGTACTTTGATCATCTTTTTCATCGGGTCAATGATCCAATACTCGCGCACGCCTGTGGAGCGGTATTTAAAAAGTTTCCGGACATAATCCATCTTCTTACTGCCCGGTGAGACAATCTCCACCAGCCAGTCCGGCGCCCCATGGCATCCCTTCCTGTCCAGCTTATCCAAGTCACAGATTACCAGCAGGTCAGGCTCCACATAATTGTACTCGTCATTATTGATATACACCGCAAACGGCGAAAAGAACACTTTACAGTCCCCGTTCCGGCTCCTTACCCACTGTTTGATCACCATATACAGTTCTCCCAGAATATCCTGATGTGTCAATTCCGGCGAATCCATCCTGAACATCTCACCATCAATAAGTTCCGCGCGTTCCCCTTCCGGCAGCGCCTCAATGTCCTTAATGGTATACACTCTTGTTTCCGTTTCCATAATCTCTTTCCTCACTACGTTTTCCTGCATCGACAAATCTCCTTTCATGTGTCACAGAAGATTCATCGAAACATATCTGCCACAGTTCCTAATGCCTGCCCTTATGCCGGGCATTTATGATTCACCAGTACACTTATCTTCAAAAAATCTTCTGCTTTTTTAGTTTTTTCTGGTTCCAAAGCATAGACTTTCCGAGATAAATAAGATAAAATAGAAAAATAGACATTTTGTCTAGCTACTTTTACGTT
>CAYUKT010000411.1:0-2454 GCA_964445285.1 uncultured Bacteroides sp.
ATGTCACAGACGTGGAACACTACTTTTACTTATTCCTGATGTATGGTATAATAGCCGCAAACTCAGCCCTATAAATTTTTTCGTGGAGAGGAATAAGTGATATGTTGGTGCTTGTTAAGACGCCTGTGGCATGTCTTTTATTAATGATATATATGACTTTATTTTATTATAGTAAGCCGCATATTCCGATTAAGTCCACCAGGATATTCCAGTGGCTTATTGGTGCGGCGTTATTGACCGCCAGTTTTGATCTGATCACAATCTGTACGGTAAATCTCAGGGACGTGGTTCCGGAGCCGGTGAATCTGATTGCGCATATCATCTATTTATTGTCTATATTGGGATATATTTTCCTGCTGTTCGTATATATGAGAAGTTATCTGGAAACGACCCTGCATTTCCCAAAGACGGTGAGAATATTGCAGTGCCTGCCGGTAATCCTGTCTACGCTGGGAATTTTTGTGCTGCCAATTACCTATGTGCATGGAAAGACAACAGATTATTCCCTGGGGCCAAAAGCCTATGCATTGTATGGCAGTCTGGTGGTTTATCTGGTTTTGATTTTATATTACTGCCTGCGCTATTGGAAGATTATGGATCGGGAAAAAAGGCTGGCTATCGTTCTTGCGGTGCCGCTCTTTATAGTCACGGCGCTGATTCAGATGCTGATTCCAGAAACTTTAGTGGTGGTAGTCTGTTCGACCTTGATCCTTCTGGGTTTGATACTCAGCAATGAAAATACGGAAAAATATGTGGATGAGAATACGACATTATTCAATCAGTACTCCTTTGAAAAAGTATTGGATGAATTTGATTTCGAGAAGCAGACTCTGGTCACAGCCGTTCTCTGTTTTTGTAAGATGGAGAACAATCTGGACTGGAAACAGGATATCCAGATTTTGAATGATATCCATAGGGAGATAAAACAATATCGGCTGTATGGCTATCGGGTTGGTGAAAATGGAGTGGTATTTATCAGCAATGCCGCAGATAAGGCGCAGATGGTGCTGGAGCGGATTAAGGATAATGTTGAGAGTCGGTATGGTAAAGATATCATAAGTATTGAAACAAAAATCCTGACGGGAGAAACTGTCGCGTCAAAATACAGCTGTATGCGTAATATTCTGGCATTTTGTTCCGAGGTGGGCAGCCGCCTGGCCTATATCGATTACCTGACCAATATACATAACCGCAATGCTTTGGAGCGGGATCTGATTAAGCAGCAGGAAAAAGAAAATATATATTATTTTATTGCGGATTTAAATGATTTAAAGATAACAAATGATACGATCGGTCATTCGGCGGGCGATAAATTATTACAGGGGTTTGCGTGTCTGCTGACGGACGCGGTCGGAGAGTACGGCAGGGCTTACAGACAGGGCGGGGATGAGTTTGCAGTCCTGTATGGCAAAGATGCGGAAGGTTTTATGAAAAACCTGGAAGAACGATGCAGGGATTATAATAAATCCAGCGCTGTCCCGATCAGTTATGCCATCGGTTACTGTTCGCTGGAAGATGATGATTTCCGGGATGTGGCGGACCGGATGATGTATGAGGATAAAAGGCAGAAAAAGAAGCAGAGGGGTAGAATATGAAACTTATCAGGAAATTTCTCGAACCCGTAGATATGACGGTGGGTTCGCCTTGGAAGAAGATTGTTTTGTTTGCAGTTCCCATGTTGGTGGGAAATATTGCACAACAGCTTTATAATACGGTAGACAGTGTAGTGGTGGGAAACTATGTGGGAGATAACGCACTGGCGGCGGTAGGCAGCGCAGGGCCGATCCTAAATCTCCTGATCGTCCTGTTTGTGGGGATCAGTGTGGGCGCAGGCATTATGGTGTCCCAATATTTTGGGGCAAGAGAGCGTGAAAAACTGTCGGTGACCATCGGCAACTGTATTACGCTCACGGCAATCGCCACTCTTTTTGTGATGATAGCGGCTTCCCTGGTAGCGAGACCGCTTCTGGAACTTTTGGGTACGCCGGAGTCGATCATAGACTGGTGTCATTCTTATCTCCTGATTCTTTTTATCGGTTCGGCAGGTCTGGCCTATTACAATATATTGAGCGGTGTCCTGCGGGGGCTGGGTGACTCCATGTCCGCTTTGGTTTATCTGCTGGTTTCTACCGTGCTCAATATTATATTGGATCTTTTGTTTGTGGCCAAACTCGGTATGGGCGTTAACGGCGTGGCGCTGGCAACGGTGATTGCTCAGTTTATTTCGGCGCTGTTGTGCCTGCTTCGGTTGATGAAGATGAAAGAATATTTTGACATGCATAAAACGCATCTCAGGATACAGAAAAAATACAGCGGAATGATCATTCGGCTGGGGCTGCCTTCTGGTATTACACAGGCCATTCTTTCCATGGCGATGATCGTGGTGCAGTCGCTGACCAACAGCTTTGGGGAAATGTTTATCGCCGCCAATGTGATCGTCATGCGTGTGGACGG
>CAYUKT010000412.1:0-2425 GCA_964445285.1 uncultured Bacteroides sp.
TTGATGAATACCCTGATCGGGCAGAAGATTGCCATCACCAGCAGCAAACCGCAGACCACCAGAAACCGTATCCAGACAGTGTATACTTCTGAGGAGGGACAGATTGTGTTCCTGGATACGCCGGGGATCCACAAAGCGAAGAATAAGCTGGGAGATTACATGGTGAATGTGGCTCAGAGGACGCTCTCGGAAGTGGATGTGATCTTGTGGCTGGTGGAGCCTGGCGACTATATCGGGGCGGGGGAGCGACATATCATCGAACAGTTAAAGAACACGAATACGCCGGTCATCCTGGTCATCAATAAGATTGACACGGTGAAAAAGGAACTGATTTTAACTTATATTGATGCCTACCGCAAAGAACTGGATTTTGCGGAGATCGTGCCGGTGTCGGCCCTAAAGAAAGACGGTATGGAAGTGTTGATAGAGTGTATCATGAAATACCTTCCTTACGGGGAGCCTTTCTATGATGAAGACACAGTGACCGATCAGCCCATGCGCCAGATCGTGGCGGAACTGATCCGGGAGAAAGCACTTAAGTGTCTGGAAGAGGAGATTCCTCACGGTATTGCGGTCACCATCGAGCAGATGAAATACAGGAAGCGGATCGTGGATATTGATGCTACCATCATCTGTGAGCGGGACTCCCATAAGGGCATCATCATCGGCAAGCAGGGGAGCATGCTCAAAAAAATCGGTTCCATGGCGCGCCCGGACATCGAAGAACTGGTGGAGCGCCAGGTCAATCTGAAACTCTGGGTGAAAGTCAAGAAGGACTGGCGGGACAGCGATTTTCTGCTGAGGAATTTCGGTTATGATCCAAAAGTAACAGAATAGAAAAAGGCAAATCTGCGAACCCTAATCTGGGAAAGGGAATGAAAAGATCAGGGGGCGTAAGATGAAGCAGATAAATTACTGGGAGCAGTTTATGGCCACGGGAAAGATTGATGATTTTCTGGCCTATAAAAACGCGGCAAGGGACGAAGAACAGGACAAGGAGGAAGCAGAGGAACATTCTCATGCAGGAGATTACAGAGATTACGGGAATGATTATAAAGGCTGAACCGGTCAACGATTATGATAGAAGAGTTGTCCTTTTGACGAGGGAGAGGGGGAAGATAGCGGCATTTGCCAGAGGCGCCAGGAAGCCTAACAGCAGACTTCTGGCCGCGACCAACCCTTTCTCTTTCGGCGTATTTAAGATATATGTAGGCAGGACATCCTACAACATTGCGGATGCCTCCATCAGCAATTATTTTGAGGGACTGCGGGAAGATTATGAGAGCGCCTATTACGGCATGTATTTCCTGGAGGTCATGGACTATTATACGAGGGAAAATAATGATGAGAAAGAGATGTTAAAGCTCCTATATCAGTCTCTTCGCGCACTGATGCACGAGGGACTGCCCAATGCGCTGGTGCGGTACATATTTGAGATGAAAGCCATGGTGATCAACGGAGAGTTCCCCGGGATGCCGGCGGAGGGTAAATGGGAAGACTCCACACGTTACGCGGTCTCTTACATCATGGATTCCGGGATCGAGAAGCTTTATACGTTTACGGTGACACCACCGGTTTTAGAGGAATTGAAACAGATCGGGGATGCGTACAGGAAGCGTTTCATAGACCGGCCGTTTAAAAGTCTTGAAATTGTGGATAATCTTTAATATAATGTAAGGCAGTATGTGAAGAAGAGGATCAGTCAGAGAGGAAATGGTATGAAAAAAGCAAGAGGAGCGCTGCTCTTAGCGATAGCGGTTCTGGTTCTTGCCGGATGCGGCAGCCAGGAAAAAGGAGGCGGGGTGAGTTCCCTGTCTTTTGGAAAAGAAGGGGAAGTTGCTCACCAGATTGTGGGAAGCTTTGATCAGGATTATTATGACCTGGAGGGATTGAAGAGTCTCGCGGCAGAGCGGGTGGAGGAGTATTGTGCAGGGCATGATCCGGAGTCCGTTTATTTGGAATCGGTGAAAGAAAAGGGCGGGGAGATTTCCATTTTATTGCATTATGCTACGGCAGAGGATTACAGTGAATTTAATTACAGGAAATTATTTATGGGCACTGTGGAGGAAGCAAAGAAAGACGGATATGATCTTGACAGCGTTGCGTTCATTTCTCCCGAAAAGGAGCCGATAGAACTGGGATTTACAGAGGATGCGGACGCAAAAAAGATTTTGATCATAGAAACCAAATCAGGGGAAGAACTTCTGGTGAATCTGGAAGGTAAGATACTTTACATCAACCAGAGTGCAGACAGCGGGCAGGAGGTGTCCTTTGCCGGCAAGAAAAGCGTGCTGATCCGTGATCAGGCGCCGGAGGAGAAAGCGTCTGCACTGACATATATTGTTTATCAATAGTGTAAGAAGTGTGAGAAATGCGAAAAGTACTTCTAAAGACGTCCCGCCATAGGACGGGACGCCAAGAAGTA
>CAYUKT010000413.1:0-2416 GCA_964445285.1 uncultured Bacteroides sp.
AGTCAAAAGAGGAGATTCTGTATGCTGTCACGGACAAAATGACGATGCAGTCCAACCAGATGTTTCAGGTTATCCGTGACCGTACGGATTTGAACGGAAAAGAGAAGCTGGAAACAATGTTCCGGAAATCTCTTAATCGCTCTGTGCAGGATGAAATCTTTACGGTGGCGCCCAGCTTTTATAATAATCCGCAGCTTCTTTTCACCCTTTTGCATGAGGCGATAGAAATATCAGCGCCGGATTATATTCAGCCCATCATCGAACAGGGGGTGGCGGACGGTTCAATTGTTGCTAGACATCCCAAACAGCTGGCGGAGCTGATCTCCCTGATGGCCAATCTCTGGATGAACCCTATGGTCTTTGACGATTCCGTGGAAGAAACTTATTGTAAGTTCATGGTGTTTGATCAGGTGCTTAAGGGCCTGGGCCTGGATATTGTGGACGAGGAGATACTGGCGCGGATGCAGGAGCTGACGGCTATCTACCAAAAGAGTAAATAGCAGCAAATGCAGGACATACATTCTGCCCGGTAATATGGGCAGAAAAATTTTAGCCAAATACATACCAATGGTCGGTATGAATAATGCGAGGAGGACTTCAGAATGAACCAAAAACTATTTTCCAAAGATTTTACATTAGTTGTCATCGGGCAGATTATTTCCCTGTTTGGCAATGCCACGGTAAGGTTTGCCCTGCCTCTTTATTTATTGAACATCACCGGCTCATCGGCGCTCTATGGCACGGTGATGGCATGCGCCTTCATTCCGTCTATTCTGTTATCGCCTGTGGGCGGCATCATCGCAGACCGGGTGAATAAGAGGAATGTCATGGTCATATTGGATTTTTTCACGGCGGCGGTCATCCTGCTCTTTACCCTGCTCATGCAGGGCGTAAATCTGGTGGTCTTACTGACAGTCACGCTGATGATCCTGTACGGGATCGCGGGCGCCTATCAGCCGTCCGTGCAGGCAAGCATTCCGGCACTGGTGGATGCGGAATACATTATGGCGGCCAATTCTGTTGTCAATACGATCAGTTCGTTTGCGGGATTGATGGGGCCGGTGCTCGGGGGAATTTTATACAGCGCCTATGGACTTGTGCCAGTGCTGTGGGTTTGTATGGGGTGTTTTGTGTTCTCGGCTGTTATGGAGATTTTTATTCACATACCATATCGGAAGCCGGATTCTGCGGGGAGCATTTGGCGGATTGTCAGGAACGATTTTGCGGAAAGTATCCGGTTTATCTGCAAAGAAAACCCAGTCATTGGGAGAGCGGTTTTGGCGGCCTGCGGGATTAATTTGTTTTTATCTTCTCTGATTACGGTAGCGCTGCCATATCTGGTGACAGAGGTGATTGATTTAGAAGCGGTTCGGGCAAACCGGCTTTATGGATTTGCACAGGGTATATTGGCCGCAGGGGGACTGGCGGGTGGAATCTGTGCGGGTATTTTCGCGAGAAGATTATCCATCCAAAAATCCGGGCGCCTGATCGTCATGAGTGCGTTGTGTCTGCTCCCGGTGAGCGTATCCTTGTTCTTTGTGAAGTCTGGGATGGTAAATTACGTGATTCTGACCATGAGCTGTTTTGCCGTTATGGTGTGTGCCACCATTTTTAACGTGCTGGTGCTGTCCTTTTTTCAGACGGTGACGCCGGCGCATCTGGTTGGAAAGGTCATGGCGCTCGTCTTTACTGCGGCTATGTGCGCACAGCCGCTTGGAAATGCACTGTACGGAGTGCTGTTTGAGGTGTGTGGAGGCGTGGAATGGGTGGTGGTCTTATTTGCCTGCTTGGTTTCTGCGGTGATCGCGGCTGGGATACGGAAAGTTTTTGAAAAAGGGTCTTGTTCGTGACGCGGCGTAACAATGTATAATGCATAACAGGAGGTAGATGAGATGATGGCAAAGCATAGAGCAATACCGGCTGGATTTATGACAGTTGGAGAGGTTGCAAAGAAAATAGGAGTTACTGTCCGTACATTGCAATACTATGACAAAGAAGGCTTGTTATCCCCTTCGGCAGAGAGTGAAGGTGGACGCAGGCTTTATACAGATAAGGATTTGGTTATGCTTCATCAAATAATATCTTTGAAATCATTGGGTTTTTCTTTGGATGATATAAAGCATCGCTTAATTTCTTTAGAAACACCGACAGATGTGGCAGCCGCCCTTACCGAGCAGGCAGATAGCATACGGGAGAAGATAGAACAGTTAACTGCTTCTTTGACAGCAATAGAACAGTTAAAAGAAGAAGTGTTACAAATGCAGTCAGTCAATTTTAAGAAGTATGCAGATATTATCGTTAATCTGCAAATGAAAAACAACTCTTACTATCTCATTAAGCGTTTTGATGACGATACGCTCGATTATATCCGCAGTCGGTTTGACAAGGAAAGTGGTTTGCATTTTATGGATAGATT
>CAYUKT010000414.1:0-2415 GCA_964445285.1 uncultured Bacteroides sp.
TTTACCTGCCGCGCCTGCTTCAATCTTTACACTGCCTGCCGCGCCGCTTGCTGCCGGTGCTGCCGCCGGTGCAGGAGCCGCCTTGGGAACTGCTCTGGGAGCCGCCGGTGCTGCCGCTGCCGGTGCGCCGCTTGTCTGGCCTTCTTCCACCACTACATCATATACGCTGCCATTTACGGTAATTGTATAATTTTTCATCTTCATATCCTCCTATGATCTCAGGCATTCTGCCATTTAGTCTTATTAGATTTTCTGATGGATCTCACCACGAACCCATCCGTGGATGCCGCCCCTTCATAAGCAGCGATTGCTGCAGCGATAACTGCCACAAGTTCCGTATCATCGGAAAGTTCTTCCTTGGCAGCACTCTGTTCCACTACCGGCGCTGCCGCTGCCGGTGCAGGACTCTCCGCTTTCTTTTTCTTTTTCCCTTCCAGCTTGGAAACTAAGGTAAAGCAGGAAATGATCAGGCTGATCAGGATCAGGACCACAAACACGGTACCCATACCGATCACCGTATTCATCAACGCCTTGAACATAATCTCACCTGTAGTATAGTGAACATTTGTGGTAATGCCGGCGTAGGTCATCGATTCGGTGGCAAAAATGAGTTCCACTGTCGCATCATGACTGGAACCGAGTACGTTAACTTCAATGATCATCTCATTTTCATCAAACCGTGCCGTACCGCCGTTTGTACCTTCAAAAGCACCTATATCTTCCAATGCGCTCTGCCAGCCGAGGAATCCGTTATAGAGAGCGGGCTGGTCTTCATACTGTTCGATCGAGCCGCTGCTGACGATCATATTCATCTGTTCAACAGCGATCGTACCCATCTCTACCGCCTGTTCCTCGGTGATCGGCCCCTCATTCTTCGTTTCCTCTTCTCCACATGCAACGAGGCCGGTCATACAGGCAATCATACCTAATACTACCAATAATTTTTTCATATTAAGCATCATCCTTTCTAAACTGTACCATGTTTTTTCTCAGGACGGCCCTCGCTCTTAGCAGCCAGCATCTCGAATGCGCCGATCACATATTTTCTGGTATCGGCCGGCTCCACGATCTGGTCTACATAGCCTCTCTTTGCCGCGCTGGTTACATTATTCTGCAATGCCTCATACTCTTTTGCACAGGCATCAATCGCTTCGGAACCTTGTCCATCACAGATGATCTTCGCCGCCAGTTTTGCATCCATCATACCGATCTGCGCATCCGGCCATGCCATTGTGATATCCGCACCGATCGCCTTGGAATTCATTGCTACATATGCGCTGCCATAAGCCTTTCCGATGATCACGTTTACCTTCGGAACAGTCGCGTTGGCAAATGCATATGTAAGCTTGCCAGCCGCTTTCGCCATACGTTTCTCGCAGCACTTGGTTGCCGCAAATCCCGTCACATTTGTAAGGGAGAGAACCGGAATATCAAAGGCGTCACAGAAATTGATAAACTCTGCCGCTTTCTCTGCACCTTTTGCAGATAACACCGCATCAAATTTATCCGTCACTTCACCGTCCGCATTGTACACTTCCGTACGGTTCGCAACAGCGCCTACCGTAGCACCGTTCAAACGGATGAAGCCTGCTACCATATCTTTCGCATAGTCCTGTTTAACTTCCACAAACAGCCCATCATCTGCAAGCTGGGATAAAGCGATGGATGTGTCACCCACACAGCCTGCGATCTGCGCACAGGCACGATTTAAATCATCTGTGCAGTCAGTCAGAGCATAGTCTGCATTATTGGCCGGTAAGATAGATACCAGCTGTCTGATCTGTGCCAGGATGGAAGCCTCGTCCGCCACCATATCAACCAAGCCTGTCTCCTCGCTCTGGAACGCAGCCGCGGATGTATCGCAGCGGGAAATCTCATTGCCTTCCAATGCGTTGGGAGAATTCACGAACAGTTTTGCATTCTTCTCTTCCATAAACGCAAAATCTGTCATCGCCGGAATCAAGGCAAGTCCGCCGCCACAGCTTCCAAATACTGCCGTGATCTGCGGGATCACACCGGAAGCCATCACCTGGCTCTTGTAAATCTCGCCGAACCCGTTCAAGGCGTCCGTTGCCTCCTGCAATCTTAACCCTGCGGAATCGATCAGACCGATCACCGGCGCACCCATCTTCATAGCCAGATCATAGAGATTTACAATCTTCTTTGCATGCATCTCGCCCACGGATCCGTTCAATACGGATGCATCCTGGCTGTACACATACACAAGACTGCCATCGATCACACCGTAACCGGTCACAACACCGTCTGACGGAGTTTCGGTCTGTTTCAGATTGAAATCCGTGGCTCTTGCCGTCACAAGACCGCCGATCTCAACGAAACTGTTTTCATCGAGTAAAGCATTGATTCTTTGACTCGCTTGAGAAGTAGTACTCATTTTTCAGCCCTCCATTTATC
>CAYUKT010000415.1:0-2411 GCA_964445285.1 uncultured Bacteroides sp.
TTATGATCAGCAGTAAAGAAGAATACTATGAATATCTGAGACAGGATCAGCTTGCTCTGGGAAGACAAGATGACAGGGCACCGCGTCTTTTCGGGGACGAGATCTGGAAATTGGAAAGGCTTCTTCGCAGGGTGGAGTATGATAAGAACTGTATGAGTGGGCCTCTTGGTATCCTGTTGCGTAAATATCATGGTTACCGGTTCCACCGTTTGAGTGTGCGGCTGGGAATGACTCTTCCAGTCAATGTCTTTGGGCCGGGGCTTGCCATCCCACACTATGGCACGATCGTGGTACATGCCAACGCCAGAATTGGCAGAAACTGCCGTTTGCAGGAGGGTGTGACAATCGGTGCGACAAGCGGCAGTCATGAGGCGGCGACAGTCGGTAACAACTGTTATTTTGGGAGCGGTGCCAAGGTGATCGGTGCTGTCCGGATAGCGGATGATGTGGCAGTGGGAGCAAATGCAGTGGTGACACGGGATATTCTGGAGGCGGGAACCACCTGGGCGGGGGCACCGGCAAGGAAGATCAGTGACAAGGATTCTCACAGCAGTCTTTGCCAGAGTCTTTTTGGATAATAAGGATAAAAGGGGTAACTCCATATATGAACAGAGAGAAAAAAAAGAAGAGTGAGTCTATATTTTCCAAACTTGCCTATATTTTTGACAAAAGGGACAAGATTAAAATTGCCATTCTTATGGCGGCAATCCTGGTGGGAAGTTTTTTGGAATTGGCGGCTGTGGTAATTTTTATGCCGTTTATCGATATTCTTGCGAATCGGGATAAGATTGAGAAGACTTGGTATTTGCGGGCGGTTTATGAAGGATTGCATTTTAGATCGCAAAGGGATTTTATGATAGCGCTTACAGCCCTGATCATTCTCATATATGTGGTCAAAAATGTGTATCTGATTTTGGAGAAGAAGTACATTTTCAAGTTTTCCTATAATACACAGATGAAACTGTCCACAAGGCTTTTGGATGCCTATATGAAAGAGCCTTACACATTTCATTTGAACAGTAACATTGCCACGCTCCAGCGCAGCCTGCATGAGGACACTTCGCGTTTTATGCAGGTGGTCATGTATACGTTGGAATTGGTGGCAGAACTGGTGGTCTGCACGGTGTTAGTGATATATCTGCTAATCTTAAGTAAATCCATTACGATTATTGTACTGGCTTTTCTGATCTTTTTCGTGGGATTTTTCCTTATGACCACCAAAAAATACAGTCGGAAGCTGGGCTTGGAAAACCAGGGGTATCAGGGGAAGATTTTTCAGTGGATGAATCAGGCATTGGGCGGAATCAAAGAGATTAAGATTCTGGAACGGGAGTCCTACTTTACGGATCAGTTCCAGGGCTATTTTACGAAATATGCCAAAGGACTGCAGATTGCGAGAACGATCTCCATTATGCCCAAATACATGGTAGAGGCGGTGGCAATGACAGGGCTCTTGGTGGCGATTATTGTGAAGCTGCTCTTTGGTGAGGCGGATATGTTCTATTTTATTTCACAGCTTGCGGCTTTTGCGGTGGCGGCTATGCGATTGATGCCCAGCGTGGGTAAAATAAACGAGCATG
This sequence comes from uncultured Bacteroides sp., assembly GCA_964445285.1. Taxonomy (GTDB): domain Bacteria; phylum Bacillota; class Clostridia; order Lachnospirales; family Lachnospiraceae; genus UBA3282. Next base: position 1,581 of record CAYUKT010000415.1, read on the forward strand.
CTACCAATATGCTTTACGCCTTTCCTTCTGTGGAACTGATCTATCATGATCTGGTGAATATCGAGGAATATGTGGACAGGCAGGATCATGAGGTGAGGGAAGACTGGAACCTGCAGGATGCCATAGAAGTGCGGGATGTTACTTATTACTATCCTAACACCGAAGAGCCGGTGATCGATGGGGCGAATTTAAAGATTAAGAAGGGGACCACAGCAGCCTTTATCGGTGCAACCGGTTCCGGCAAGACTACTATGGTGGATATTATTTTGGGTCTTCTTGCGCCTCAGCAGGGTGTAGTCATGGCCGATCAGATCAATGTCCATGAAAAACCGAAGACTTTCCATGCCCAGGTGGGCTATATTCCCCAGGTCATTTATTTATCGGATGATACGATCCGCAATAATATTGCTTTTGGCGTACGGGAGACGGAGATTGATGAGGAGGCGGTGGTTGCCGCGATGAAGAAAGCCCAGTTGGCCGATTTTATAGACAGTCTGCCTTTGGGGCTTGATACGATTGTAGGTGACAGAGGTGTCAGATTATCCGGCGGACAAAGACAGAGGATCGGTATTGCCAGAGCGCTCTATCACGATCCGGAGATACTGGTGCTTGACGAGGCGACATCCGCTCTGGATAATGAGACGGAATCTGCCGTCATGGAGGCGATAGAACATCTGCAGGGGATGAAGACCATGATCATCATCGCCCATCGCCTGACTACCATCCGCAATGTAGATGCCATCTACGAGGTGGAGAACGGGAAGATCGTGGAGCGCAGTAAGGAAGAGGTGTTTGCGGATCTGTAGAGGAGAATGCAGACTGGAAATCCGG
>CAYUKT010000416.1:0-353 GCA_964445285.1 uncultured Bacteroides sp.
AAGATCAATTCCGTACAGAAGATTGGGGCCAAATATGGTAAAAGCACCCAGTCGGAGATTTTGACTTCTGTCTTACAGTCCGATATTGAGAAGATACAGGATACCATTCATAATATGGATCCGGTAGCTTTCGAGACGGCCGTGGATATTATCCTGGAGGCCAAGAGCGTTTATGTAATGGGGGTTAGAAGCTGTGAGCCTCTGGCGGATTTTTTGCATTTTTATCTGAATATGATCCGTGGTAATGTGGTGCTTTTAAAGACTACCAGTGTCTCCGAGACCTTTGAGCAGATGATCCGTATCGATGAACAAGATGCCATGATCGGTATCAGTTTTCCCAGATATTCCATGAG
>CAYUKT010000416.1:363-2410 GCA_964445285.1 uncultured Bacteroides sp.
GATTCCCTGGTGGCGCCCCTAAGCGTGATCAATGCACTGGTGGTGGCTATGTGCTTGAAGCGTCCGGAGGAAGTGAAAGATAATTTAAAGAATCTGGAAGAAGCATGGAACAATTATCAGGTATACTTAAATGATGAGATTAACTTTATAGACGAAGAGCCGATGTTAAATTATCCTCTCCGCAGGAAGACAGATTAGCCATGAGCAGAGTGATTGTGATCGGCGGCGGTGCGGCCGGGATGATGGCGGCTGTGGCGGCCGCAGGGAATGGACATAAGGTCCTTTTGCTGGAAAAAAATGAGAAACTTGGCAAGAAACTTTATATCACGGGCAAAGGGCGATGCAATGTGACCAACGCCTGCGGGCGGGATAAGTTTTTTGAAAATATTGTGAGTAATCCGAAATTTCTGTACAGCGCTTTTCATGCCTGTGACAATATGCGGTTGATGGAGATGATCAAAGATGCCGGTTGTCCCTTAAAAGTGGAACGGGGTGAGAGGGTGTTCCCGGTATCGGATCATGCTTCGGACATTACAGCGGCATTTCAGCGGATATTAAAAGAAAAAGGGGTGCAGATCCGGTTCCACACTACGGTGCGGGATGTGTTGGCTGTGGAGGGCCGGGTGACGGGTATCAGGCTCGCTGACGGCAGTGTGCTGGAAGCGGATGCTGTGGTGGCGGCTACCGGTGGGCTGTCTTATCAGACAACGGGTTCTACCGGGGACGGATATCGTATGGCGCAGATGCTGGGCCATACGGTAAAAGACTGTGTGCCTGCGCTGGTGCCGGTGGAGACAGAAGAAGCGTGGTGCAAGTCACTGCAGGGTTTATCCTTGAAAAATGTGACGCTTATTATGACTTGCGGGAAGAAGCAGATTTATCAGGGATTTGGGGAAATGCTCTTTACGCATTTTGGTGTCAGCGGTCCATTGGTGTTGTCTGCCAGCAGTTATTACGGCAGATGTAAAGACAAGGAAGCAATCTGGTTCGCGATAGATTTGAAGCCTGCTTTGTCTGCGGAGCAGCTGGATAAGCGCCTGTTGCGGGAGTTTGAGGAGAACCGTAACAGGCAGATCAAGAATGTGATTGTAAGCCTTTATCCGGCGAAACTTGTTCCGGTGATGCTCTTGGTCTCCAGCATCGATGGAGAGCAGAGAGTCAATGAAGTCACGAGAGAGCAGAGACAGAGGCTGATAGAAGTGACCAAACGTCTGCCCATGCGGGTAAAGCGTCTGCGAGGTTTTGACGAGGCGGTTATCACACAGGGGGGAGTGACGGTGAAAGAAATCAATCCTTCCACCATGGAGTCCAAGTGCGTGAAAGGACTCTATTTTGCAGGAGAGGTGCTGGATTTAGATGCATTGACGGGCGGATTTAATCTGCAGATCGCCTGGTCTACGGGGTATCTGGCTGGCACGAGTATTCCATAGCATATCATAATAGAATGAGAGGAAAATAAGATGGGTTTTAATATAGCGATTGATGGTCCGGCAGGAGCCGGGAAAAGTACGATTGCCAAGAAGATAGCGGCAAAGAAAGGCTATATTTATGTGGATACCGGTGCAATGTACCGCGCTATGGCCTTGTATTTACTGAGGGAGCATGTGGATCCTTCACAGACAGAGGTGATTGATCAGAAGTGTCAGGATGCGGATATTACCATTGCCTATGAAAATGGGGAACAGGTGGTGTATTTAAACGGCGAGAATGTGAACGGTTATATCCGCACGGAGGAAGTGGGCAATATGGCATCGGTCAGCAGCCCTAATCCCAATGTGCGCAAAAAACTGGTGGAATTACAGCAGAAACTGGCGGCTGATGCGGATGTGGTCATGGACGGCAGGGATATCGGCACCTGTGTGCTGCCGGATGCCCAGGTGAAGGTGTATCTGACGGCGGACAGCGGTGTACGTGCCAAACGCCGTTATCAGGAACTGACCGAGAAGGGGGTATCCTGTGACCTTCATACGATTGAGCAGGATATCATTGAGCGGGACAGGCAGGATATGACCAGGGAAATCTCACCCCTAAAGCAGGCGGAGGATGC
>CAYUKT010000417.1:0-2393 GCA_964445285.1 uncultured Bacteroides sp.
CGATATAACTTGACAAAATCTCATAAACTACTACAATATGACTGGATGTCCTAAAATGTGAGAAAGGAACCTCTTAACATCATGAAAGAATTTTTAGAACGTAAAAACATTAGTTTTTCTCTGAAACGCTACGGTGTGGACTGTCTGAGCGCTATGGCACAGGGACTCTTCTGTTCCCTTCTGATCGGCACCATTATCAAAACACTGGGACAGCAGACCGATATCGAATATCTGGTGACCATTGGCGGCTACGCGGCTGCCATGGCAGGACCGGCTATGGCCATCTCCATCGGCTTTGCCCTGAAGGCCCCGCCGCTTGTACTCTTTTCCCTGGCGGCCGTGGGCGGCGCTGCCAATGAACTGGGCGGTGCCGGCGGTCCCCTGGCAGTGCTGATCATCGCCATCCTGGCGGCAGAGTGCGGCAAATTAGTCTCCAAGGAGACAAAAGTTGACATTCTGGTAACCCCCTTCGTGACCATCTTTGTGGGGGTAGCGCTCTCCACCCTGTTGGCTCCTGGCATCGGCGCGGTCGCCAGCAGCATCGGCCAGCTGATCATGTGGTCTACCGAATTGCAGCCCTTCCTGATGGGCATCATCGTTTCCGTCCTGGTCGGTATCGCACTCACACTGCCCATCTCTTCCGCAGCGATCTGTGCGGCCCTGTCACTCACGGGCCTGGCCGGCGGTGCGGCGGTGGCCGGATGCTGCGCCAATATGGTGGGGTTCGCCGTCATGAGTTTTAAAGAAAATAAATGGGGCGGGCTGGTTTCCCAGGGCATTGGCACCTCCATGCTGCAGATGGGCAACATCTTAAAAAATCCCCGCATCTGGATTCCCCCCATCATTGCTTCCGCCATCACCGGCCCCCTCGCCACCTGCGTGTTCCACCTGCAGATGAACGGTACACCGGTCTCTTCCGGCATGGGCACCTGCGGTCTGGTGGGGCAGATTGGTGTATACTCCGGCTGGATCAATGACATTGCCGCCGGCACCAAGACCGCTATCACCGCTTTCGACTGGATCGGACTGATTCTGATCAGCTTCATCCTGCCCGCTGTGATCTCCCTGCTTGTCGGCAATTTCTTAAGAAAAATCGGCTGGATCAAGGAAGGCGACCTGAAATTAGACTGATATTCTTCCTGAAATTATAAAAAATTTTGTTTTACCCCTTTACAAATCCGTATAAAAACCGAGATAATATATATAAGAATTTACTTTATTTACAAGGCAACTTCACTGACTCGGATAAACGGAAGCATTTGGGAGATAACACAAAACACAACAGACACGGAAGTCGAACAATATTACATGGAGGGATGCAAAATGGGAATTAGCTTACTCGGATTAAGTTCAGGATTGGCAGATACCTACTCTACCTTATTGAGCGGGGCTGGTTCCAGTAATTCCAGTGGATTTGACGGTTCTTCACTGCTTACGGATTATGCCGCGATCAAAAACGGCAGCTACGGCAAGATGATGAAAAACTACTATGCTAAAATGAAGGCTGAAGAAGGCGAAGAGAGTGAGAAGGCTTCTTCTTCAAAAGCTAAGAAAGTAAAAGATGCTTCCTCGGCCTCAGCAGCAAGCGCGCTTTACAAATCTGCCAACGCACTGGGCAATTTAAATTACGATGACCGCAGTGAGGAAAATGTCCAGAAGATCACCGATGCGGTATCCGCTTTTATCAAAGACTATAACAGCCTGATGAAGAGCGGCGAAAGGAGTGAAAACGCCACCGTCCAGAAACAGACAGATGCGCTGTATGACTCTTATTACAGCAACTACAAACTTTTTGCCAAAATCGGTATCACCATGAATTCAGACAGGACTCTGTCCCTCGATGAAGATTCCTTCAAGAAAGGATTCACCGATGACAGCGGCCGCGCCGGCACCGTCAAGACACTGTTCGGCGGCATCGGTTCTTTTGCGGACAAAGCAGTCGACCGTGCAAGCAGAATCTACCGCGCCGCAGGCGATGGCGAGGCTGTGACCTCCTCCAAAGCCAAGTATGCAAGCAGTTCAGGAAGCGCTTCTTCCAGCAGTTCCAAGACGAACAGTTCTTCTTCCAAGAAGGAGATTTCTAAAACTGCAGAAGATCCCGCATCCGCAACATCTGCCAGCACACTGTATAAGTCTTTGGAAAAGCTGTCCGCCATGGATATCAACAACGATAACAAAGACAAGGTGTACGATACCTTCTCCGCTTTTGTGAAAGACTATAATAACCTGATCAAGAATACCAATGACAGCAAGAATTCCAACGTCATCAATCAGGCAAATTACTTAAAGAGCCTTGTAAACGGCAACAAAAGTGCTTTCTCCAGAATGGGTGTCACGGTAAATTCCGATAAGACTCTTTCCATAGATGAGACCAAATTTAAGGAATCGGATAT
>CAYUKT010000418.1:0-2387 GCA_964445285.1 uncultured Bacteroides sp.
TCCACCGGACGTTATCCGGCATCCTGCCCTATGAAGCCCGGACTTTCCTCACCTGCACCCTTTCGTCTGTGCAGCCGCGATCATTTGTTCTACTTACTTATCATAACCTCAATTGCCATATCCCTTCGCAGTCTGCGTCTCTTATGCGAAAACCTCAACTGCCACATCCCTTCGCAACATCGGCAAGAATTGCGAAGCAATTCTTGGGACGCAGACTGCCGAGTCTGCGTCACTTATACATCAAAACAACTTCCGCCCACAAATTCCCTGCACAGGGAATTTTTAGGCAGTTCCTCACTGCTGACCCCCAGAAAATATTCGAGGAACTTTAAAAGCCTCTTGGCTTCATAATACCCCGGTTCCCCTTTCTTTATACTGAAAAGCAAGGGTTCCGCATACTGTTTAAGCACAGCCAGTTCATAAAGCATCGCGGAATTGAACATGGCGTCTGCCTCCTCCTGGAAGGGGAATATGTATTTTTCCTCTCCCCGTCTTACCGATGACCACATGGCAATCGTCCTCTGTGCCGAGGTCCCCCTCGTCCTGGCATCCCGCACCAGCCGGCGCAGCAGCCTGTTATCCGTGGTGGGGATCCTGTTATGTTCATCCACATTCAGTGTCGTGAGCGCACTGATGTAAATCTTATATTTACTCTCTACCGGCAGGGAATAAGACATCTTCTCGTTCAGTCCGTGTATCCCCTCGATCACAAGGATATCCCCTTTGCCAAGGACCGTCTCCTTACCGCTGTACTCTCTCTTGCCTGTCTTAAAGTTAAAAGTCGGCAGCTGTACCGTCTTACCCATAAGAAGATCTGTCATATCCTTATTAAACTGTTCCACATCCAGCGCTTCCAGACACTCAAAATCCGGATTGCCCGCATCGTCCAATGGTGTTTTGTCATGATCCAGATAGTAATTATCCAGCCCGATCGGATGCGGCCGTAATCCATAAGTGCGCAGCTGAACCGATAATCTGTGGGAAAAAGTGGTCTTGCCCGATGAAGAAGGGCCGGCTATCATCACAAACTTCACACCCTCACGCCTGGCAATATCCCTGGCTATCTCACTGATACGCCTTTCCTGCAGAGCTTCCTGCACATGAATCATTTCGGAGATACTTCCCTGACAGATCTGATTGTTCAAATCTCCCACCGTATCAATCCCGATATCCTTCCCCCACTCTCCGGTGGTCATCAGCGTCTGGAACAATTTCTTCCTGGGCACGAACTCCGGCAGTGTATCAGGATCCTCACTTTCCGGCAAAAGCAAGATCATGCCCTCCTCATAGGCAAAGAGATCAAAATTCTTGATATAACCGGTACTGGGCATCATATAGCCATAAAAATAATCATAATAATCACCCATACAATAAACGTTGATGTTGGAGCTTCTGCGGTAACGGAACAAAGACACCTTGTCCATCATGCCGTTCTCCTTAAAAAGAGCCACCGCCTCGTCCGCCGGATAAGCCTTCTTGGTCACCAGAAGATCCATATCCACCAGCTCACCCATACGTTCTTTTACTCTCTCGATAGTCTTCTCATCCAGATGCAGACCGTTTCTAAACGCACAATAGTAACCAGCGCCAATGGCAAACTCCACCTTCACAGTGGCCGCCGCATCCATGCCCGCCACATCTTTGATAGCTTTTAACATCAACATGATCGCTGTCCTTACGTAGGTCTTATGGCCAATCTGATCCGAACAAGTGATAAATTCCAGTTCACAGTCCCTGTCCACGCGCTTCATCAGTTCCCGGATCTTGCCGTTCACCGTCACCAGGGCAATCTGACTCACGTACTCATTCTGATGTTCCTCCGCTATGATCTCATACTTGATGCCATCCTCGTAGAGCCTCTCTTTCCCATTGATTTTGATCGTAACCATAGGCAAGTCCTCCTTCCGCTTTTGAAAAATATTATGTTAACCATACACATCCAAACATATATAAATCGAATGACACAAAATTATTTCATCCATATAATAAAGCCAATACTTTCTGACAATCCCGCAACAATTCTTCCACTTGGGCATATCTGACTCTTCTCTTCTCATCCGACAAGCCATTTTCCCGCAGATTCTCCAGGATTTCACCATAAATCTTCTGTTCACGCAACAGATAAGATAAAAAAACTTCTGTTTTTTTATTTAAATTTACAGGACCGTATCGGTCTTTAAGTTTACATAACTCCTCTTCTGGAAATTCCGCCTGTCTTCCCGCCGGCACCGCCCGCATCACCTGATAGAATTTCCCATCCTCTTCCAGGATTTCCTCATCCTGAATCAGATAAGCATTCTCCCGCAGGAAACGCCGAAACTCTTCTATCTCGGACTGGGGCTGTAAGATCAGTTCCTGGAAAGAATCTGTCTTGTCTTTCTCCTCCT
>CAYUKT010000419.1:0-2386 GCA_964445285.1 uncultured Bacteroides sp.
GTGGTGTTAAGTCCGGGGGTTCCCACGGATACGGAGTTTGTGGGGAAGTTTCGACAGAAGGGCATCAGGATCTGGGGCGAGATCGAACTGGCATATGAACTGGGAAAAGGGCGTGTAATTGGGATTACGGGCACCAACGGCAAGACCACTACTACGGCGCTGGTCGGGGAGATTATGTCAGCCTGCTGTGCGGACGTGGATGTGGTAGGAAACATTGGGAATCCCTATACGCTGACTGCGCTGGATTCCACGGAAGACACTGTGACGGTGGCCGAGATCAGCAGTTTCCAGTTAGAGACAGTGGAGAAGTTTCGGCCGGATGTATCGGCAATCTTAAATATTACCCCGGATCATTTGAACCGTCATCATACCATGGAAAATTACGCGGCGGCAAAGGAGGCCATCACCAGGAACCAGACGAAAGAACAGGTCTGCGTGTTAAATTATGAGAACAGTTATACCAGGGAGTTTGGCAGCCGGTGTCCGGCCAGGGTGGTCTGGTTTTCGTCCCAGAGAAAGCTTACGGAAGGTTTGTATCTGGATGGGGAGGAAATCTGTCAGGCGGAGGATGGCAAGGCCGTAAGGTTGATGAATGTTCATGAGATGAAGCTGGTGGGCACCTGTAACGTGGAAAATGTAATGGCAGCGATTGCGATCACCCAGGCTATGGGGGTTCCCATGGAGACAATTCTTGCTGTAGTCAGACAGTTTAAGGCAGTGGAGCACCGGATAGAATTTGTGGCCACCAAAGGCGGTGTGGATTATTATAACGATTCCAAGGGAACCAATCCCGATGCGGCCATTCAGGGAATCCGGGCGATGAATAAGCCCACGGTGCTGATCGGCGGCGGATATGATAAGCAAAGCGAGTATGATGAGTGGATAGAAGCCTTTGACAATAAAGTGAAATGTCTTGTGCTGATCGGGCAGACCAGGGAGAAGATAGCCGACTGCGCGAAGAGGCATGGCATCGAGAATGTGGTGCTGGCAGATTCTTTTGAGGAGGCGTTTGCGGTCTGTGTGGATCAGGCGCAGCCGGGAGATGCGGTGCTGTTATCGCCGGCCTGTGCAAGCTGGGGTATGTTTCCCAATTATGAGGTCAGGGGCAGGATGTTTAAAGAGCTTGTGGAACAACTGGAGGAGTAAGGGTAAGTGGCACAGAGAAATTCTTCACGCAAAAGACAACAAAAAAGTGAGAGTTTTATGGATTACAGTTTGCTGTTTATCGTATTGTTTTTGCTGGGATTTGGTATGGTTATGGTGTTTTCCACCAGTTCCTATGAGGCGAACCTGGATTACGGGGATTCCACACACTATCTGAAACAGCAGCTTTTTGCATCCATCCTGGGGCTTATCGTGATGATCGTGGTGTCCAACATCCCCTATCATTTTTGGGAGAGGTTTGCGGCGCTTGCCTATATTGTCTCGGCGGTGCTGATCCTTTTGATCATTCCGTTCGGACATGAATCCGGCGGTGCCACCAGATGGCTGTACATAGGTCCCATTTCCCTGCAGGTAGCGGAGGTGGCCAAAGTGGGTATGATATTGTTTTTGGCCAGCCTGATCTGTACCATGGGTAAGCGGATACGGACCAGGAAGGGGTTCTGGACGGTGCTTCTGGTACCGGCGCCGATTGCAGTGATGATCTGGCAGATTACCAATAACTTAAGTTCCGCCATCATCATCATGGGCATTGCGGTGCTGATGTTGTTTGTTTCCTGTCCGGATTATAAGCGGTTTATCCTTCTTGGCCTGGCAACGGCTGCCGGTGCGGCGGTAGTGGTCTTTGCGGTGGTGCAGATGGCGCAGTCCCAGGCGGAAAGCGTGGATTTCCGCGGTGCTCGTATCTTGGCATGGCTGGACCCGGAGGCATATGCCAGCGGTAAGGGATTTCAGACGCTGCAGGCACTCTATGCGATCGGTTCCGGTGGGGTGCTCGGCAAGGGGCTTGGCATGAGTATGCAGAAGCGGGGCTTTTTGCCGGAAGCACAGAACGATATGATATTTTCCATCATCTGTGAGGAACTGGGGCTTTTCGGCGGGATTGCCGTGATCGTTATGTTCCTGCTTTTGATCTGGCGCTTGATGATCATAGCCAACAATGCACCGGATCTGTTTGGTGCTCTGCTGGTGGTAGGGGTGATGGGCCATATCGCCATCCAGGTGATCTTAAATATAGCGGTGGTCACGAACACGATTCCTAACACTGGTATTTCCCTTCCGTTTATCAGTTATGGAGGTTCCTCGGTCATGTTCCTCTTGATAGAGATTGGTCTGGTATTAAGTGTGGCGAAGGGGATACGGTTGAAAGATTTATAAGGACAAGATAATTTTTAGTCGAAAATCCATATAGATAGAATAGGTCATATTTTAGATTTGAGGTAAT
>CAYUKT010000420.1:0-2375 GCA_964445285.1 uncultured Bacteroides sp.
GATCTGAAGCGGTATGCGCTGATCACGCCCCGGGAATCCATCACCGCACAGGCTTTACAGGATGCCGGAATTTCAGGAAATGTGAAACAGTACCCGGATCCGGCTTTTTCTCTGGAGCCGGAGGCTTTTGCACTGCCGGCAGGATTCCGGGAACAGGAGATCATCGGCATCAATGTCAGTCCCATGGTGGTGGAAAATGAGATGGTGAAGGGAATTACCATTGCCAATTACCGGAGGCTGATGGATCATATTTTAAATAACAGCAGCTATTCAATTGCGTTGATTCCCCATGTGATATGGCATCATACCGATGACAGGCAGACCCTGGCACAGCTTTATGAGTCCTATCGGGATAATGAAAGGGTGCTTCTTTTCGAGGATATGTCCTGTCAGCGGCTGAAATATGTCATCTCAAAGTGCCGGGCATTTATCGGGGCCAGGACCCATGCTACCATAGCGGCCTATTCTTCCATGGTGCCCACGCTGGTGGTGGGATACTCCGTCAAAGCCAGGGGGATTGCCAGAGACCTGTTCGGCACACAGGAGCATTATGTGCTGCCGGTGCAGTCTTTATCGGATCCGGAGGAACTGATCGGCGCATATGACTGGATGATGGAGCGGGAAGAGGAAATCCGCAGGCAGCTGATGGAGATTATGCCGGCATACTGCCAAAGCGCCAGAGAAGCAGGGGATGAAATCCGTAAACTGTGGAAAGCCGTACATTAATTGTATTATGCCGTAAGAAGCGGCATGGAAATGAATGAGAATCGTGATATGGGCAGAATACAACAGGCCAGGAAAAATATCATATTCGGGTTTGTCAGTAATTTTGTGATCATACTGATGAATTTCCTGCAAAGAACCATTTTTATCTGGGTGCTGGGCAGGACACTTTTAGGCGTTAACGGTATCTATACCGATGTGCTGAGCGTGCTGTCCCTGACGGAGATGGGAATCGGCACGGCGCTCAATTACAGTCTTTATAAGCCGGTGGCGCAGGGCGACCGTGAGAAGATCAAATCTTACATGCAGTTTTATAAGAGGGCATATCTTTCCATAGCCGGTGTGATTACGGTGCTTGGAATCGCAATTTCTCCTTTTCTGAAATATATTCTCAAGAATCCAGGCAGTCTCTCCATGCAGGAGCTGACGGTATACTATTATATCTTTCTGTTCAACACGGTCATCAGCTATTTTGTGACTTATAAATACAGCCTTGTCAATGCGGAACAGAAAAATTATATCCAGACCAACATCACCACAGTCACCAAGATAGTGGTGACGCTGGTGCAGATTGTGGTGCTGATGATCACCAAAAATTTCCTATTCTATCTCCTGGCTCAGTCGCTGGTGGAACTTTTGCAAAAGATTTTTGTGAGCGTATATCTGGGCAGGATGTATCCATATCTGAAGGATAAGGATGTGGTGAAGCTGAGCAGGGAGGATACCCAGGTGGTGGCCTCCAAGACCAAGGCGCTCATCTGTCACAAGGTCGGCGATGTGGCGAGACTGCAGACCGATAAGATCATTATTGCTTCGTTTGTCAATGTGGATACCTCTGCAGTTGTGGACAATTATGTTTATATTATCACTTATGTGGGAAACTTTGTAAATATCATTTTCGATTCCGTGATCTCCGGCTTTGGTAATCTGGTGGCTACGGAGTCGAAAGAGAGACAGTACCAGCTTTTTAAAGTGTACCGTTTCTTTGCCTGCTGGCTTTTTGGTTTTGGGGCGGTGGGATTCTGGCATCTGCTGTCACCATTGATCGGCGGCTTATGGCTGGATGGAAGCTGGCTGGTCAGCGAGTTGACGGTCACGCTTCTGGTGGTGGATTTTTATTTAAAAGGCGGCCGCACCGTGCTGCTGAATTTTAAGATCGCTTCGGGACTGTTTGAGCAGGATCGGTACCTGCCCCTGATACAAGGAGGCGTCAATCTGGCAGTGTCTATTGTCCTGGTACAAAAAATGGGTGTGGCAGGAGTCTATGTGGGCACATTGGTTTCAGGGATTCTGGCCAATTTGGTCCGTCCCATGATCATCTATCGGGTGTGCTTTGACAGGAAGGCATGGTCGTATTTTATGGATTCCGGTAAATATATGGCGGTCATATTAGCGGTGGCGCTGGTGATGGTTCCTGTCCGGCATACACTCATGGGACAGGTGACAATCTTTACGTTTGCGGCCATGGTGTTGATCATAACAGTGTTGTATAACGCGGTATTCCTGCTGGCATTTCACAGAACGGAAGAGTTTGCCTATCTGTGGAACGTGATGGTAAGCAAGATTCCTGGTCTGAAAAGATAGGTAGGGAGTGAGGTTATCATGGATAAGAAATTATTGATGGAAAATGCCTGTAAAGAACTTATGTGTTA
>CAYUKT010000421.1:0-2352 GCA_964445285.1 uncultured Bacteroides sp.
GATAATCGGATCTCTCAAATTTAATTACGAAGTAATTTACTTTTTTGCGCCTGTAAAGGCCAGGTTCCAGCTTACATGACTTCCGTTCTGTACAGTTTTACCAGAAACAATGATACTTTCGGAGAAAAATTATCTCTTCTGTATACTTGTGAAATCCGGGATTCTGTAGTAGAATGATTAACGGTGTATGATTGTATACAATAATTCAATTATTATGGAGGACAACATGAAACCGTACAGAGAGATGAGCAAGGATGAACTCGCACAGCAGAAAGCAGAACTGATCAAACAATTTGAAGATGCCAAGGCAATGGGATTAAAGCTGGACATGTCCAGAGGTAAGCCCACATCAGCCCAGCTGGATATGACCATGGGCCTGATGGATGTGTTAAATTCCGATTCTGATATGAAGTCCATGGATGGTGTTGATACCAGAAACTATGGTTTGATGGATGGTATTATAGAGGCAAAGCATCTGATGGCGGATGTGATGAGTGTTCCGGCGGAGAATGTGATCGTGTACGGCAATTCCAGTCTTTCGATTATGTATGATGCCATCTCCCGTTCCATGACGCATGGTGTGATGGGGTCTACACCCTGGTGTAAATTAGAGCAGGTCAAGTTCTTATGTCCGGTGCCAGGTTATGATAGGCATTTTGCCATCACAGAGCATTTTGGGATTGAGATGATTCTGATTCCTATGACGCCGGAAGGGCCGGATATGGATCTGGTGGAGAAATATGTGAATGAAGATCCGGCGGTCAAAGGTATCTGGTGTGTACCCAAATATTCCAATCCCCAGGGTATTTCCTACTCTGATGAGACTGTGAAAAGGTTTGCGGCGTTAAAGCCGGCGGCCAAGGATTTCAGGATTTATTGGGATAATGCTTATGCCATCCACCATCTTTATGAAGATAAACAGGATCAGATCCTGGAAATCTTGAGCGAGTGTGAAAAAGCGGGGAATCCGGATATGGTCTATGAGTTCTGTTCCACATCCAAGATCACTTTCTCCGGAAGCGGCATGGCGGCCATGGCCTCTTCCCAGGCGAACCTGACGGATGTCAAGAAGTCGCTCACGTTGCAGACCATTGGTCATGATAAGGTGAATCAGCTGCGCCACATCAGGTATTTTAAGAATGTGGAAGGCATGATGGCTCATATGAAGAAACATGCAGATATTCTGCGGCCAAAGTTCGAGGCAGTACTGGCTGTGCTTGACAGGGAGCTTGGCGGTCTCGGTATCGGTGAGTGGACCAAACCGCTCGGCGGTTACTTTATCTCTTTTGATGCGATTGAGGGCTGTGCGAAGGCAATTGTGGAGAAGTGTAAGGAAGCCGGTGTGGTGCTTACCGGGGCGGGTGCGACTTTCCCATATGGAAAGGATCCGAAAGACAGCAATATCCGTATTGCGCCCACATTCCCTACCTCGGAAGATATGGCAAAGGCCACGGATATCTTTGTCCTCTGTGTAAAGCTGGTCAGTGTGGAGAAGTTGATGCAGGCATAATATACGGAAAATAAAAAGTATTGTGATAGATATGGTTTCCGGTGTAAAATATTAGGCGGAAACCATATTTTGATTTCATAGAGGGATATCTGGTGAAGTTAGGTATCTATTATCTTGCAGGCAGTAGAGAAAGGAAAGGAGTATCATTATGGAACATTATGAGAGACTGGGAAGAGAGCTGATACACAAAGGTGCGATTATAGATTATTATCAGGACACGATCAAAGTGCCGAACGGCAATATTGTAAAGTGGGATCTGATCACACATAAGGGAGCTGCCGCGGTGGTGGCGGTCAAGGATGACGGCAAACTGCTGATGGTGCGGCAGTACCGCAATGCACTTGACAGGGAGACGCTGGAGATTCCTGCCGGTGCGCTTGATACGGCGGAGGAGCCCACGGAGGTGGCGGCAGCCAGGGAACTGGAGGAGGAGACCGGCTATAAAGCGGGTAAGCTGGAACTCTTGATCTCGCTTAAGACTACGGTGGCTTTCTGCAACGAGAGAATAGATGTCTATGTGGCCACGGATCTGATGCCCAGCAAGCAGCATTTGGATGAGGATGAATTTTTGAATGTGGAAAGCCATGACCTGGAAGAATTGCTGCAGATGATTTTTGACTGTAAGATTCAGGATGGTAAGACGGTAGCCTCTATTCTGGCATATCAGAAGAAATACAGACAGGCGGATTAACTGTATAATTAGGAAGTATCGATAAGATTATGGATGCATATCTGACAAGACTGAAAAGCAATGGCGCCTATGATATACGCGGCGGAATGGCCAGGAGGGTATAGATACGGTTTCCTATGCATGTACGGATCTGACGGGGCATATATATAGA
>CAYUKT010000422.1:0-2340 GCA_964445285.1 uncultured Bacteroides sp.
TGGCTGCGGCAGATTCTGGAGTGGCAGCAGGATTTGTCGGATAATAAGGAATTTATGAATCTGCTGAAAGATGACCTGAATCTTTTTGCGGATAATGTATATTGTTTTACACCCACAGGTGATGTGAAGAGCCTGCCGGCAGGTTCCACGCCCATAGATTTTGCCTACAGCATCCACAGTGCGGTGGGCAATAGGATGATTGGTGCCAGGGTGAATGGAAAACTGGTGACCATAGATTATGAGATTAAGAACGGCGACCGGGTGGAAATCCTGACTTCCCAGAATTCCAAAGGCCCAAGCCGCGATTGGCTCAATGTGGTGAAAAGCACCCAGGCCAAGAATAAGATCAATCAGTGGTTTAAGAATGAACTGAAAGAAGATAATATCGTCAAAGGACGGGAATTGATCAACGCCTATTGTAAAGCCAAGTCCATCAATATGTCGGAGGTTCTGATACCGAAGTATGAGGAGGCCGTCATGAAGAAGTACGGTTTCCAGAACTGGGATTCCGTGCTGGCGGCTGTGGGACACGGCGGACTTAAGGAAGGCCAGATCGTTAACCGTATGCGGGAGTTGTATGACAACGATCACAAGCGGGAGATGACTGATGCCGAAGTGATGGCGGAGATTGAGGAGAATGTGCAGGCAGGCAGAAGACGTTCCGGAAAGAACACCAGCGCCATTGTGGTCAAGGGTGTCCATGATGTGGCGGTCCGTTTTTCCAAGTGCTGCAGCCCGGTACCGGGAGATGAGATCGTGGGTTTTGTCACCAGGGGAAGGGGCATATCCATCCACAGGACGGACTGTGTGAATCTCATGAACCTGCCGGAACTGGACAGACACCGGCTGATCGATGCGGAGTGGCAGCAGACGGATGCCCAGAACAGCAATGAGAAATATTTTGCAGAGATCAATATTTATGCCAACAACAGGAACGGTCTGCTGGCGGATGTGTCGAGGGCGTTGACGGAGAAGGATATCGATATCCTGGCCTTAAATACGCGGGCCAGCAAGCAGGGGACAGCGACCATGTCTGTCAGCTTTGAGATCAGCAGCAGGGAAGAACTGCAGCGTGTTATCGATAAGATCAGGACCATCGAGAGCGTGATCGATATCGAGAGGACAACTGGTTAACATCATCAAAGGTTAACATAATATATTAGGATTTTGCATAAAAGAAGCGATAGACAGGTAAAGGGGAAGGGACTATGTCAGATTTAAAAATCGGCAGACTGATGCTGGGCATCTGCCAGACCAACTGCTATTTTGTGTACCGGGAGGGGAGTCATGATGTGATCTTTTTTGATCCGGCGGACAAGGGCGATTATATTTATGAGTCTTTAAAGGAAAAAGGCTTCCAGGTGAAGGGAATCCTCCTGACACATGGACATTTTGACCATATCTGGGGTACGAACAAGCTGCGGGAATTATCCGGCGCGCCCATTTATGCATATGAGGCGGAGCGCGTACTGTGTGAGGATGCGGTGACCAATGTGTCCGATCAGGTGGGCCGGCCTTATACGGTGATACCGGACGCTTATCTGAAGGACAATGAGGAGATTACCATTGCAGGCATGACCTGTAGGCTGATCGCCACGCCGGGACATACGGTGGGAAGCTGCTGTTACTATTTTGAGGAAGCAGGCATTCTGGTGGCGGGTGATACGCTGTTTCAGGAGTCCGTGGGACGGACGGACTTGGCCACAGGCAGTATGAGCGCGTTGGTGCGTTCCATCAAGGAGCGGCTGTTTGTCCTGCCGGATGAGACGAAGGTCTATCCGGGGCATGGAGAGACTACCACGATCGGGGAGGAAAAGAAATACAATCCCTTTGTACAATAAGATAGATACTTTGAGGTTTTTAATATAAGAATCGGTCGCGGGAGAACAAGTATGGCCGTACAGAAGAGAAAAAATGGCGGTTGAGTCGGTTTCAATCGCCTGTTTTCGCGTAAGGCTGTCTAAAGATAAGGTCATCTACAGAAGGAGTGCGGGTATAGAAAAGGGAAGAGGAGAAAGGCAAGAAGGTCATCATGGACAGGACGGATAGGCAGACAGGGATACGGGGATTGAACCGGGACGTGATCAAATATATTGCCATGGTAACCATGCTGCTCAATCACATTGCCCATGTGTTTTTGGCACGGGGAACTGTTTTGCATGAAGTGTTTGAGGATGTGGGGTATTTTACGGCGCCGGTGATGTGTTATTTTCTGGTGGAAGGTTATACTTACACCAGATCGAAGTACAGATATGGATTGCGGCTTCTGGTATTTACGGTGATATCCCAGCTGCCGTTTTATCTGGCACTGCGCCTGAGGACGGCAGGGCTGCCCTTTAC
>CAYUKT010000423.1:0-2336 GCA_964445285.1 uncultured Bacteroides sp.
ATGAGCTTGCTTATGACTGTAGTTCTTGAATATAGCGGCTCTATTATAGCGCCGACTATTATGCACTTTTTATGGAATGGAATTGGTGCATTAGTTTTAGGTGGTGTGTCACTTGCTGATGACTATCCAAATCTGTTTGTCACAACTTTTACTGGAAACGATATTTTATCCGGCGGAATTTGTAAGATTGAAGGAAGCATTATCGTTTTAATCGTCAATGTGGTTTTGATTGCCCTTTTTATATTCTTACAAAAAGGAAAAATAAAAGGGGTGTTTCATCTTACATTTTGTGTATGCTGATCCTTTCGTTATGCGCATGTGGAAAAGAGAGTGAAGGTAAGGCTGCTGTTTATGAGGAAACCATTGGCGGCCTAAAGGACAATGAACTTTTTGTAATGATCGATACGAATGCTCCTCTGCCGGTTTTACTTGTTACGTCACAGGTATATGATGATGGCACAGGGAAACAGGCATCTATACGGCCTCCGGCCACGCTATGCAGCGTTTTGAGATTTCGAAATCCGGTACGCTCAAGCTGGCAGAAGGAATTTGGGAGCAATTTGATGAAAATTAACGGAGTCTTCCCCCTGTCCGCTGATACTCCTGCAGCTTTTCGTTGAGTCTCTGGGAATCCTTCTTGTGCAATCGCCACATTACCCAAGATACCACAACAAAGACAAACAGGATTTCCAGCATCATGACCGCCAGCATAAGAAAGTTCTTGATATCAAGCCAGCGGAACAAATGACCGCCGCCCAATACTACCAGATTAATATAACAATAACGTATTCCAATATTGAGCAATATTCTCATCCGGCTGCTCTCCTGGAAAGGATGGATGAAATTACACAGACTGCACACAAAACAGAGCAGCAAAATCTGCCACAGGATATCAGGATCCAGCAGAGCGCCGCGCCAAAATATACTGATATATGCCGCACATACAAATACCGTGCCTGTCGTGGTAATACAAAATGTAAGAAATAATTCCGTGATTCTTTTTTGTAAATTTTCTGTCATTACCATCCTCTTTTCCATGCCGTTTCCCACGCATATTTTCTATCTGTGATTTCTACTATATCTCAGTCTCTTACCTGTCACATACCGAGTCTTTTCTTTAAGACCGGCACATATTGTCTGGAAATCATCAACTTTTCCCCATTCATCATCTGCGCTTCAAACCGGCCGCCGAAATCCGGCGCAAACTGTCTGACTTTGGCCAGATTGATGATCACAGATTTAGATGCCCGGAAAAAATCCGTATTTTCATACTTCGCCTCAATCTCGTACAGCTTGTACCTTACCTCAAATACATCCTGTTCTAAGTAGAGGAATACCTTATTGTCCACAGACTCAAAATAATAAATATCCCCGGCATCAATCTGCCTGATCTTATCATTATCTGTGACTGTAAATTTCCCGCGCCTTGTCTTAATCTCATGAATCATCCGCAGGAGTGCCTCATCCAGATTCCTGCATCTTACAATGATCTCTTCCTCTTCCCCGGGTGCGATATCCTGTATTGTTATTTTCATGATTTCCTTCCGTTCTTAAGAATCCTATCTGTCCCGCTTCGCATAGATCGTGCCTTGTTTATATTTTTAAGTATATCAAACCAAATCATCGTTCCCTGACAAGGCGCTTCTTACTGATCAGCACAGCCGCCGCCGCTATCACCATACTTAAGGATACCACAAAAGCGACCTGTGTCATCACGGAAAGTATCTCTCCCTTCACGGAAACAGTAATCCCCATACCCTCGCAATACCCTTCCACCACTTGTTCCGGAAACCCTGCGAAAGTATCTGTAAGCGCCTCCTGCACACTCACCCTGCGCATCATAGATGCCCCATGCAGTATCGGAAGGGCTTTCAGAACCATCCCCACTTTCTCAGGCAGCATTATCATGGGCAGATAAACTGCACCCAGAAATCCCACCAGCGTCCCGATTATGGAAAGCATAGTACTCCAGGCCCGCTGACTGTGCACAAAGAGTGTTAACAGATAGGCTGCCGCCGCATAAAAAAAGCTGTTTACCAGGATCATACCTGTCAGTATCAGACATGTTTTTATGCTAAGTCCCTCACCCTTGCCCATAAGAAACAGATTGCCCAGCATCAGCGTTAACAAGCTCATTCCCGTTCCAATCATCCAGGCGCTTACAACATAGCCCAATGTAATACAACCTCTGCCCACTGGTGCAATATAGAAAGACGCAATCCGGCCTTCCTCCTCATCCTGTATTAAAGTACCCATCACCGTCATGGTCACTGTCACACAGTTAATCAACACAATACCAGCCAGCGTCCATACCCTTACAAGATGCTCAGCGTTCA
>CAYUKT010000424.1:0-2332 GCA_964445285.1 uncultured Bacteroides sp.
TGGAATTGCCCGTATTCATGGTCTGGAAAAGGCGATGCAGGGCGAGCTGTTAGAGTTTCCGCATGAAGTATACGGCATGGTGTTAAACCTTGAGGAGGATAACGTAGGTGCCGTACTTTTAGGTGATGCAGCCAATATTAATGAGGGCGATATTGTTAAGACAACAGGGCGTGTGGCTACCGTACCGGTAGGCGATGCCATGAGTGGACGTGTTGTCAATGCACTCGGTCAGCCAATTGATGGAAAAGGACCGATTCGCACAGACAAAATCCGTCCGATTGAGAGAGTTGCTTCCGGCGTTATTTCCCGTAAGTCGGTAGATACGCCGCTTCAAACAGGAATCAAGGCCATTGACTCCATGGTGCCAATCGGAAGAGGTCAGCGTGAGCTGATTATCGGTGACCGCCAGACCGGAAAGACGGCAATTGCGATTGATACAATTATTAACCAGAAGGACCAGAATGTTCTCTGTATTTATGTAGCCATTGGTCAGAAGGCATCTACCGTGGCAAATATTGTGAAGACACTGGAAGAAAATGGCGCAATGGACTACACAACCGTAGTGGCAGCAACGGCCAGTGAGCTGGCACCGCTCCAATATATTGCCCCGTATGCAGGGTGTGCCATTGGTGAGGAGTGGATGGAAAACGGAAAAGACGTATTAGTTGTATATGATGATTTGAGTAAACATGCGGCAGCTTACCGTACCCTGTCCCTGCTTCTCCGCAGGCCGCCAGGACGTGAGGCATATCCCGGTGATGTATTCTATCTGCATTCCCGCCTGTTAGAGCGTGCGGCAAAGCTGAATGATAAACTGGGCGGCGGTTCCCTTACGGCACTCCCGATTATCGAGACACAGGCCGGAGACGTATCCGCTTACATTCCGACAAACGTTATTTCCATCACAGACGGACAGATTTATTTGGAGACAGAGATGTTCAACTCCGGTTTCCGTCAGGCGGTAAATGCAGGTTTGTCTGTATCCCGTGTAGGTGGTGCAGCGCAGATTTAGGCAATGAAGAAAATCGCAGCGCCTATCCGTGTGGAACTTGCACAATTCAGAGAGCTGGCAGCTTTTTCCCAGTTTGGTTCCGAATTGGATGCGGATACCAAGGAAAAGCTTGCACAGGGTGAAAGAATCAAGGAAGTCCTGAAACAGCCTCAGTATCAGCCTATGCCGGTACAGTATCAGGTTATTATCATTTATGTGGTAACCAAGAAGTACCTGTTGGATGTTCCGGTAGCCGATATCACCAGATTTGAAAAGGAACTGTTTGAGTTCTTGGATACCAAGTATCCTGAGGTGCCCGGTGCGATCGAGAAGGAGAAAGTAATCTCCGAGGAGACAGAGGCAACGTTGAAGAAGGCTGTGGAAGAATTCAAGGCGCAGTTTCATTAAGTAGAAAGTAGAGGGTGACGCTATGGCCTCAATGAGAGACATTAAAAGGCGTAAAGGCAGTATCCAGAGTACTCAGCAGATTACCAAAGCCATGAAACTCGTCTCTACGGTGAAATTGCAGAGGGCGAAACAGCGCGCAGAGCAGTCCAAGGCATATTTTAATTGCATGTATGAAACCGTGACTTCCATGCTGGCTAAGACCAGCGGGTTGAACCATCCTTATCTGAGAGCGGGGGAATCAAAGAAAAAGGCGGTCATAGTGATCACCTCCAACAGAGGACTCGCGGGCGGATATAATTCCAATGTGGTGAAGCTCATTACCAAGGGGGATTTCAACAAGGAAGATCTGGAAATCTATGCGATCGGTAAGAAGGGTAAAGATGCGCTGCATCGGCATGGCTATCATATTGTGGAGGATAATCCCGATATCATCGAGGAACCTTCTTATGTAGATGCCATGGTGATCAGCGACAAACTGCTCAAATCCTTTGCGGCAGGGGAGATCGGGGAGATCTATCTTGCTTATACCAGATTTAAGAACACAGTGGTTCATGAACCGACACTCTTAAAACTTCTCCCGGTGGAGCCGGTAGACAGTAAAGAGGATGGGGCGGAGACGGGCAGTAAGGCAATGATGAATTTTGAGCCTAAGGATGATGAGGCGCTCGACATGATCATTCCCAAATATGTCACGAGCTTGATTTATGGCGGTCTGGTGGAAGCAGTCGCAAGTGAAAACGGTGCGAGAATGCAGGCAATGGATTCCGCTACGAGCAATGCTGAGGAAATGATAGATCATTTATCACTGATGTACAACAGGGCACGTCAGGGATCTATTACGCAGGAATTAACAGAAATTATTGCAGGTGCATATGCATTTACATAATAATAATATTAGTGAAAGGATAAAGAGATGGCAGAAGTAAAGACGTG
>CAYUKT010000425.1:0-2331 GCA_964445285.1 uncultured Bacteroides sp.
ATAGAACTGCCGATGTGATTGCGGCAGAGATAGGAGTTACAAAACGTACTATTGAGCGCACTTTTGTTAGTCTTCAGAAAAAAGGAAAAATAGAACGTATAGGATCTAAGCGTGATGGAATATGGGTTGTCATTCAATAATGCCGTTCATGGTCTATAGTATTAGGAAATGGGTATCCCATATACACAAAGCCGGGGAAAGTGGAGGATTAATATGTTATCGTTTGAATGTGATTACAACAAGGGGGCTCATAGGCGGATTCTGGAAAGATTGCTGGAGACCAATGATGAGGCACTGCCAGGGTATGGCAATGATCATTATTGCGAGAGCGCCAAAGAGAAAATCAGGAAGGCCTGTGACTGTAAGGAGGCGGAGATTTTTTTCCTGGCAGGCGGAACCCAGACCAATATGCTGGTGATCAGTACCATGCTCAAACCTTACGAAGGGGTCGTGGCGGCCACGACAGGCCATGTCAGCGTACATGAGGCGGGTGCGATTGAGCACAGTGGTCACAAAGTGCTGGAGATCCCCAGTCATGCGGGGAAGATGAATGCCGGGGAACTGGAAGAATATTTAGAGCGTTATTGGGCAGATAGCAGCCATGAGCATATGGTGTTTCCGGGGATGGTTTATATTTCCCACCCCACAGAATATGGTACTTTGTATACCAGGGCGGAGCTTGAAGCTTTGGCCAGTGTGTGTGGAACCTATAAGATACCGCTTTATCTGGACGGCGCCAGACTGGGATATGGTCTTATGAGTAAGGCCGCGGATGTTACGCTGCCCATGATCGCGGAGTATTGCGATGTGTTCTATATCGGCGGCACGAAAGTGGGGGCTCTGTGCGGGGAGGCGGTGATTTTTACAAAGAAGAATATGCCGGCGCATTTCCTGACTATGGTCAAGCAAAAAGGCGGACTTCTGGCCAAGGGACGTCTGCTGGGTCTTCAGTTTGATACACTCTTTACGGACGATCTGTACTGTCAGATCAGCAGACAGGCAATCGAGACGGCGGAGAATTTAAAAGCGTTATTCCGGGAAAAGGGATATCGGTTCTTTCTGGATTCTCCCACGAATCAACAGTTTATTATTTTGGAAAATAAAGAGATGGAGCGGCTGCAAAAAGAGGTGCGGTTTGATATCTGGGAACCTTATGATGATACCCATACGGTAGTGCGCTTTGCGACAAGTTTTGCCACTACTGCGGAGGATATTGAAGATTTGCGCGAAGTGTTGGAATGTATATAAAGGATAGGAAAGCAGGATATCATGTTTGGAAATGGGGTGCAGGAAGTATGGAGAAGCGTATTTTAAATTACAGGAAATATATTGATGAATTGTTACAGCAGACAGATGCAGACTGGGCGGCCATTATCAGGGAGCATTTGATTCAGGTGTCCTTTTTTCAGCATGAGAGACTGATCCATCTGATCGTGACCATTACCTTTGCGATTTTGGAAGTGGTGGTGATTGGGTTATGTGTGACGGCATTCACACCGGGTGTGGGACTGCTGGCGATTGCCTTGCTTGTACTTCTGGTGCCTTATGTCCGGCATTATTATATTCTGGAAAATGAGGTGCAGAAGATGTATGTCCAGTATGACAAGCTGGTGGAGAGACGAGACGGACGGGGCAAACATTTTATATAAATATGCAACCTTTCACAATGCTGAAAGGTATTAAGGGTAGAGCGGCTTATGCGGCTTGGACATGGTGGACTTGTATGACGAATGAGGAACGGATAACGACAGAAAATGCGGTGGACAGATATGCCGATATGGTATACCGGCTGGCGTTGTCACAGATGAAGAACAGGACGGATGCGGACGACCTTTTTCAGGAGGTATTCGTCCGGCTGGTCAGTCACATTGAGGAACTTACTTCCTGGGAACATGTGAAAGCATGGTTGATCCGGGTGACGATTAACTGCGCCAAAAAGCATTATGACCAGTATTGGAATAAAAATGTGGATTATATAGAAGACACGGAGCAATTCCAGGGGGCAGAAGCCTATGAACCGCCGGATGAACATCCGGTAAGACAGGCGGTGGCCAAGCTGCCGCCCAAATACAGGCTCGCTGTACATCTTTTTTACTTTGAAGAATTGTCGGTGATTCAGATTGCACAGATGACAGAGCAGAAAGAGAGTACTGTTAAATCCCAGCTGCACCGGGCCAGGGAGATGCTAAAAGGTCTGTTGGATGGAACGGGATAGGATTATTAACACAGGCAATATAAATGCAGATGTTAGGCAGGTCGATTGACCACAGGAAGAGGAAATCATAAACTATGATGAATCAGTATAAAAACGAAACTGCACAGATACATGCA
>CAYUKT010000426.1:0-2309 GCA_964445285.1 uncultured Bacteroides sp.
CATTTATGTTCAAACCCGAATTATGGCAGAGCCACGACGAGTATAGAACCATTGTTAATACTTTGGGCCGCAGACTTTCCCGCAATCACCCTAAATATTTCTTTGACCTTTATGACAAAGAACGTCAAAAACTACTTAACCTTAATCTGGATCCCCTTTTGGGCTATCTCTCCCGTTTTTATTCCCATACCGGACGCCCCGCCAAAGACCAGGCGCAGATCCTGCGTTCCCTCATCCTTTTCGTCCTGCTTTTTAACAAGACACCGGCGAAAACAAGCCTGACCTTATGGGTAACAGAAGTCCTTCCAAACTCCATGGCACTTACCGTCCTGGTCGGCTGTACCTGCACACAGGAGCTTCCCCCTCTCGGCTCTTATTATGATTTCATGAACCGCTTCTGGCAGGCTCCACGCACAGCCTATTCCCGCCACAGCCTCCTCCCGGAGGGCAAAAACAGCAAAAAACCGGATAAAAACCTTGGCACTGACGGTAAACTTGAGGATAACGACACCACCATTACCTGCTGGAACATCGTCTCAGATATCATTGACGGAATCCCTGCCTCTGACAATCCCGAGGCTGCCCTGCAGACAATCTTTACCATACTCGCCGTTATTCCTTCCGTCAAACTCGGACTGATTGATGCCAAGGACCTTACCCTGTCCGGTGACGGTACTGCAGTTGTTTCACATTCTTCCCCTTATGGCAGGCATCTTTCCTCCTGCAGCAAAACCTGCCCATACCGGAACGGATGTGCACGCCATTATTCAGATCCGGATGCCGCATGGGGATGGGACAGTGACAACAAAACCTGGTTTTTCGGACATAACCTGTATATGCTCTGCAGCAGAAACAACCTTCTGAAAATCGAGCTTCCTCTTCTGATGAAGTTCACAAACGCCAGACGCCACGACAGCAAAAACTTTCTCTATGCCATCGACAACTTCGGGCGGCACTGCGCCGGGCTGACACCGAAAAACATCTGTCTTGATTCCGCACATGATAACATCCCAACTTATGAATTGTTAGAACACTGGGATATCAATGCACTGATTGACATCAACGGCAGGTCGAAATCATCCCCAAATGCCCCTGCAGACATCACTTTTGACAAAGCAGGACATCCCATCTGCCCTGCCGGGCATCAGATGTGTCCATGGGGCAATGACCCCATAAAAGATGCCCACAAATACCGCTGTCCTCTAAAATGCGGACGTATTGCTTCCTGCCCGCATGAACAGGATTGCTCCCCCGGCAGTTACGGACGCACCGTCTACATAAAGAATCATGGAGACCTGCGTTTTCATCCCCGTATCCCAAGGGATTCCGAAAAATATAAAACAATATATGCTGAGCGCACCGCCTGTGAACGTGCCAATAACAGGGTTCTGAATGACTACTGCCTGCAGCACCTAAGAATACGGGGCAGAGACCACTTTTCTTTCTGGACTATGCTGATCGGCATATGCATCCATCTGGACGCAAGATACAAAGCCGCCCACCTATATGCCGGTTAATCTATAACATCATCTTCCAAAAAAATATGGTATTATAATCTGCTAAAAAATTCGATTCTTAACAGGTTTCATTGTCATGTCTTTTTTTCTAACCACTATCTAAAAATAACTCAAAAATAAGCATTTTTTATCCCTCCATACCGCATTCATTTATGTGGCATAATTTTTTTCTATTTCTTCATCGACTTTCCGAGACTACTCGTTTTAATTTTCGATATTCGCTCGGAGTAATTCTATAGCGTTCCTTAAACGCTCTATTAAATGTTCTCTGGCTATCAAAGCCACTATCCAAACAGATATCAAGAATTGTATCTCCCGAATTCACTAGCCTTGTACATGCATAGCTCAATCTGGCATCATTAAGATACTGATTGAAATTACGATGAAATGTTTTAGAAAATACTCGTGACAAGACATACTTACTTACTCCAAGATCATGCGCCATCTCCTCTAGAGAAAATTTTTTCCTAAAATTTCCCGACACATAAGATACTGTTCTGTATATCAAATCATCACTCCCCACGCAACTTTTTTCCACCAATTCCATTTTTCCTATACATCTTGCCAGCACAATTTGAACATAAGCTTGAACAATCATAGGTTCGTTTTCTTCCATTTGGATAATCGCCTGAATTGCATTATAAACATCTGGTTCAATCTGCCCCGCACGAATAACCGGATATTTAGGCGCATATCCTTGTATTTTATCTTTAAATACTCCTGCAAAAGAAGACGGAACGAAGATATAATCCGCCCGGCTCGTTTTTTCTGAAAACACTTGATAATGATGAA
>CAYUKT010000427.1:0-2309 GCA_964445285.1 uncultured Bacteroides sp.
TAACACTTTTTAACCATTTCTTAAACATTACTTCTCTGTTGGCCTCTTTATACAGCTAAATTCCATAATCCTCCACAACAAATCTCCTTCCTCTATTTATCTGTCTTTTATGTATTTTTTAACATTATACTTTAAATTTATGAACAAAATATGAACACTTATTATTTTTTTACAACTTCCCATTCAAGCGCGTAGGTATATTTCACAAGGGGAAGTTCATCATCCTTTGTTTCATAAGAATAAATATGGTATCCCTCCTCATTCTTTCCTTCTATTGCAATGGGTTTTCCCAAAGTTTTATTTTCCCCCCAATCATAATATTTTTTCAGCACAACATTTTCAGCTGTAAATGCATTATCCGCAACAGACAATGCTAATTTGAGTTTCTCCAATGGATTAGAAATTTTTATAGACAAATGAGGATACATCTTTCGCATGTCGTCCTTAAGTATTGTTTTTATTTTAATTGTTATAATATCCCCCTCTTTGTATTCCCCTAATAAATGAACTTCATAAGTACCACTCCCCCCATGAACTTGTAAATTACAAATCTCGCAATTATCTTCTAATGACATAATCTCACTAATTAAATTTCCTGTCCAATTAAAGCCAAAATACAGTTTTTTCGCAGTAGCATCTTTTATAACAAACGTTATTTCACGAATAAATTCAATTTGTGTTAATGTTTGAAACACCATAGAGATACTGGTAGAAATATACCTTACATATTTTGCATTATTCGCAATCCTTTCATCCACATGTAAATTAGAAGCTATATTCTTATCATTAATCTTAGTATGTAATTCCAATTCATCTTTCATAGGTATAATTGGCGAATACAGCTTCTCAAACGCTGCTCCTATGGCACCTGTATATAGAATCAATTCAGGATTTCCATCTTTTCCAAAAGACAGAATATGATCTTTGGCAATCCCCGGATAAGGATCAATATAGTATATTTGTCTGATCCCCAACTGATAAGATTTCTTGGAACACAACTCACAAGGACTTGCCGTAACAAACAATTTACCTCCCTGTATTCCCTGTCCACCATATTTAGATATCTGCAAAAAGGCATTTTCTTCAGCATGCAGGGATCTGGTATGAACCTGATTTCTCTGATTATCTAATCCCATTTTGATATCTTTAAAACAATATGGTAAAGGAAGCCCTTCTCGCGCCATCTCGTGCTTCATCATATAAAGTTTATCAACTACTGCCTTAAACTCCTCATTCTGCAGTTCATACGTGCTAAAGCTTTCACAATCTCTGTTTTTATAATCACAAAGATTTCTAAGCCCACACGATACCTGTCCTTCCGCCACATCATTCCAGCCAACCGCCTTTATCGAATAATTTTGATCTGTTATGACTGCCCCTACCTGTCTAGACAGACATCCGGAGTTAAGCCTGGTATTATAAGCTGCCTGCATGCAGCGCTCAACATGTGTCGGTGTGACAAGTCCCGGATGATTCATCAAGGCAACATATTTAATAAGTTGTCTGGTTAAATAAAATTTTTCATCTTCCTTTTGTGAATTATCAATATGAATATCAGCTTTTTCAATACACCCTTTAACATCCTGATGATAGAAAAGTTCTTGCCCTTTCAGATGCTTAGGACATTCAATATTATCAAGGCTTCGAATTTCTTCCATTTTATAATTCTGAAGTTCCAGCCGTTCTATACGCTCAGATTCATCTGTGTGTACAGCAAGCAAGTAATAATTAGCATAATTTTGCTTCAAAAAAAGACTCTCAAAAGGATTTCTTATCGCATCAATACAAATTCTGGTTCTACGATCTTGGTTTTCATCACACAAAATAATACAATCAATCAATAATTCCAATGTTTTTGACAAATACTGATTCGAACTATCAAACTCTGATTTATATGGATTGCCGGAACTGCGAATGTTATTTCCAACATATTGCAACAATACTTTAAACAGATCATTCCGTTCCCACGTGTCACCTTTATCCTTCGAAAAATGAATTATGTGACAAGTATAACTGCACATAATATCTGCCAATTCTTTTTGAAATTTAGGCATGACCGTTAAATAATACTTTTCCAACCTTTTTAAATCTTCATAGTCTTCGTGTTTATAAATAGATTTATCAGCAAGCCTCTCCAATATTTTTCGATTTTCTATAGCCTGTGCAAACTCTAAACTTAATCCTTCTAATTGAGAAATCAGCTTTTCACAATTATCTATTCTTAAATTCCATCTCTCAACATGCTTTATACAATCAATTAAGTTTCCTAACCCATTTTCCATAATAATCTGTAAAATTACCGAACTAAG
>CAYUKT010000428.1:0-2274 GCA_964445285.1 uncultured Bacteroides sp.
TCCATCAAATCTATATCGACAGAATCCCCCTTCTTATTTAGTGGTTTTTCTGTCTTTTCGCATACTTTTATAACAATATGTATGCACGCCTGAAAATTTCCATATATTTTATTTTACTATATCTGAGAATTTATGCAAGGTTTTTTGACTCTAATCCTCTATTTCCTCTATTTAATTCTCCCTTTTTACTCCCCACTCCCATAAAAAGGAAACAGGAACCCGCCGCCAGCAGATTCCTGTCTGTCTTTTCAATATAGTACTTAAAGATCTCTTACATTTTTCTGTGCATTCTTGCCTGCAGTTCCTAAAATGCTTCAGCTTGTATAATACTCCTTCACATATGCCTCTGCTTTTTCTCCTGTCAGTTCAAACTTCTCCATGCACTTTTCAATAATAGTCTCTCTGGATGCGCCTAACTCCTTACATGTCTGGATCAGTGCCTGGATACCTTTTATGAGGCCCTTCTCTATTCCCTCTTCATATCCTTCCAGTCTCATATCCTCAAACGCTTTACACATATCGTATCTCTCCTCTCCTTCCTCCATCAGCTTAAATTCTTCCGGTATCTTCACGTTCGCTATCACTTCCAGTATCTCTTTCGTTTCACTGTCTATCCTGCTGTATGCCTCCCGGTTTGCTTCCATAATCTGTTGAAGTTTTTCCTTATCTTTCGCATACCTTACTGTCTCAAATACCTGCCGCAGTCCTGTCTGATATTCCTCAAAAGTATCATGCTCCTGACAGTCATACAGATTCAATCTGTAATTCGTTACATATTCTTTCAGCTCCTCATCGATATCCAAAAGATCATACAGACATCTTGCCCCGCCCCAGGGGTGTTCTGTTCCAAAATATACCACCACTGTGATGACCGGCATAAACTTTTCCCCTGCTTTCATACCGGACAGATATTCATCTGTCTTCTTTAAATCCTTCTTCCTCCTATGTTCGGCTTTCTTTTGTTTCCACTGTTTGTGATATGCCAGACTTTCCGACAACATGTTTCTGAGTACCATCTGGTAATCCACATAATTCTGATTTTCTATCGCCAGAATATGTATCCATCTGCCTTTCCACAAACGCCTCTTATCTACGATTGTCTTGACCGTTCTTCTTTTTCCCGCTTTTTTTTCAGAATTCACTATCTGGGGCTCCATGAATTCCAACTCTTCCGCTTTTATTACCTGTTTGCCGCCAAACAAGGCTCCATTCACCTGGTCTGCAAATCTCCGATTATCGTCCAGATAATCAAACTGATATTCATCTTTTATTCCCATCAGCTTTCCTCCCTTATTCTGTTTTCATATAAGGGATTCAAGTTCTACGATGTGTCACAGACGTGATATCAGAATTTCAGATTCCCAGATATGTTTTTTCAATTATACCATATCTGGGAATATTTTGCAAAGCGTAAAAGATATTATTTTATCATCCAATCTTATAATACTCCCGCTATAACACCCTCTTAGCCACCACCACAAACCGTCCGTCTTCCTCGGAATAGTCACAGGTTGACAGGGTCAGCAGCTGATCGCCATAACTTGCCGTCACGCCGGTATCATAAAGAGACAGCGCCGCCATTTCCTGCATATTGGAATTGAACTCCTTTTCGGAAGCCGCATCCAAAAACTGATAATACTTAAAGACTACCTCATCCTCATTATAAATCCTGGACCTAAACACATACATCACTTCATAGGTGCCCCGTTCATATATGGTATCAAACTGAATATTGGGATGGCTCTTACAATACTCTTCACTGCTGTATTTATTGAGCCCGCCAAACATCTTTCCGGATTTCATATGATGTCCATAGATAATCAGATTCGTATTTCTGTGTACGATATCGCAGTCTTTATCCAGGAACAGACTACCGTTTCTGTCATATTCTTGATTAAAATTATGATCCATATAATACTCATTATTGGCCGTCTGCATGACCGGATAGTCAATTTGGGTATCGTCAATCTTGATCCACCCAATCATTTTTTTATTTTTGTTATAGAGAGTCTGATATTCTTCTAAAACCGTCAACTCCACTTCCTCTTCCTGTGTCCGGTGAATCGTTGGTTTCTGTGCCTGCATATAGGCCGCCAGATTAGAAGAACCTTTTAACTGCGACAGACTTTCATAGTCCATCTCCGTCCTTTCCGTAAAGTAAGAATAGATGCCAAAATACCCAAAACAGACAACAGCTGTCACACCACAGAGTGCCACGATAATCTTACGGCGTCTCTCTCGTTTCTTAATCTCTGAGAGGATTTCTTTCCGCAT
>CAYUKT010000429.1:0-2263 GCA_964445285.1 uncultured Bacteroides sp.
TATATCGGTATGTATCATTGGTAAAAACGAAGAAAAAAACATCGAAAGATGCCTGGCGCCTCTTGTGCCCTATGGCTTTGAGATCGTCTATGTGGACACAGGTTCCACAGACCGCACCAAAGAACTGGCCGCCAAATACACAGATAAGATTTATGATTTTGAATGGGTCAACGACTTCAGCGCCGCCAGGAATTTTTCCCTGCAAAAGGCTTCGCACAACTATGTGCTTGTCATCGACTGCGATGAATTTCTGACAGAGATCGATCTGGAAGGCATCGAGCGGGCCATCAACGAACATCCCCGTGCCATCGGCCTGGTACTGCGGATTAACCAGTGCGAATCATACGGTAAACTTACAGTCTCCCCTGATCGTGTGGAGCGGCTATTTCACAAGCGGTATTACCACTACAATTATACGATACACGAACAAGTCTGTGACATCAAGACTAATAGTACCTACTGCGAGCGCTACGATATCCCCCTCACCCTGGATCATGTCGGCTATGTGGGCAGTGAGGAAGAAAAGCGACTGAAAGCAGAACGCAACAATGCATTGCTTTTTAAGGAAATCGAAAAACATCCGAACGATCCATATTTCTATTTCCAAGTAGGACAGTCCTACAATTTGATCGATGATTATGAAAATGCCTATACTTATTATAAAAAGGCTTTTGAACTTCCATTGAATACGGAAGAACTCTGGGTGCAGTTCATGGCCACCACCTTTATCAATTCCATGACGCACACTGGCCGCTCTGATGAGGCCCTGGAATTTTTTGAGCCTTTATACGATTATTTTGCCAACAATGCGGATTTTTACTGCAGCATGGGCAATATCTATCTGAACCTGACAAATCCGCAGCCTCTCAAAGCGATGATGGAATATGTAAAAGCCTCCCAGTGTCCAGAAGCACAGGAGGAGGGTGCCAACACTTTCATCCCTTACTACAATATGGGACTGATCAACGAAATGCTGGGGAATATCCCTGCCGCCATCAATTTTTATCAGAAATCAGCGGCATATAACTATCCGCTGGCCGTGGAACGGCTGGCCGTATTAACAAATCGAGCATAGCCTGATTGCTAAATCTGCTTTGCAGTCTCGGATAAACAGCAAACTTCCTATACTATAAAAATGAAAGTCCCTGAAAGATGGAGATTCCTATGATACCAGTTTCTGTGTGTATTATCACCAAAAATGAAGCCGAATATCTGGACAGATGTCTGTCAGCCTTACAGACTTATCCTTTTGAAATTGTGGTCGTGGACACCGGCTCTACGGACAATTCGAAGAAAATTGCCCATAAATATACAGATAAGGTTTTTGCCTTTACCTGGATCGATGATTTCAGCGCTGCCAGAAATTTTGCTGCCAGTTGCGCTTCCCACAACATCATCTTTCCCATCGATACCGATGAAATCATCACATTGCTCGACTGGGACGCACTGCAGGCGGCGATCACCGACCATCCTAAAAGTGTTGGCCATGTGAAACGTCTGGATTATTTTGAAGCCGGCTCCGAGATCAGACACTATGACGTCATGATCGAACGGATATATGACCGGCGTTATTATCATTATGAACGTCCCATCCATGAGGTAATCCTTCCCATTACTGACATACCTTACCGCTCTTATGAAACAGCTGTCACAATGGATCATGTCGGCTATTTGGGAGACAAGGACGCCCTGCAGGATAAGGCAGAAAGAAATCTTTCACTGCTCCGAAAAGAAGTGGAAAAAACGCCTGATGATCCCTACCCCTATTTTCAGATTGGTCAGAGTTATATGTTGATGCGCGACCACAAGCACGCTTGTGAGTACTTTAGTGAGGCCCTTGTACGGAATCCTGCACCTACGGAAAGCTGGACCCGTATTCTGGTAAATAACTTCGGCAATGCCCTAATTGAGCTGGACAAACCGGAGGAATCTATCAAGCTTCTCTCCTATTATGATCATTACGACAATAATATAGATTATCTGTGCATGATCGGATTAAGCTATATGTTGATTGGACAGCCACTAAGGGCCCTGCCGGAGTTTGTCAAAGCCTTGACCGCTCCTACCAGGGATTCCAATGATCCACGGATCCCATCTTACTATATCGGTTATATCTACGAGTATTTTGGCAAGAAAGATATCGCCAGGACACATTATTTGAATTGCGGAGATTATGCGCCCGCTGTGGAAGCACTGGCACGATTGACGTAATTTATGCTGATTTAAATACCCAAACAACTTTTAAAGGTGTAAAGTCCCAGGT
>CAYUKT010000430.1:0-2261 GCA_964445285.1 uncultured Bacteroides sp.
CAAAATCTCCCAAGAGGATGCCGCCGGAAGCATAGGTATTAAAATACCGGTCAATCGATTCTTTGTTTGCATTAAAATTATAATACTGCACGAAATATTGTTCGGCATTCTTCTTATCCATGACCAGATAATAATAGAGCAGATTTCCGCCCTTGTAAGGCGCATAAACCTTACGGATATGTTCCATCTTCGTCACGCCAAATTCACTTAGGGATTTGCCGCCTAGACGGTACACTTTCTTATTAAAGTCAACCTCATGGAATACACCGCTGCTTTCCCCTTCACCAGAAGCGTCTGCATTGCCCGCCTCCCCGGAACCGCCCGCATCGCCGGCGCCGCTTTCATTTCCTTTTAACATCTCCTTAATATCATTTTCTTTCTCACCATTGATGGGATTCTGTCCGATGACCGTCTCACCATCCACGGTTCCAATACACTCCGCCGGCACCAGATAAGCAATCTGACCGCCTTTGACGGCAATGGATTCTCCCATCATCACCGGAACACTCGGCTCTCGAGTTCCCGCTTCTATCTCCTGCCGATACGACTCCGCCTCCGCCATGGTAGAAGCCTGACCGATATAAGAGCGTCCTGCCAGCAGAAGTCTCTTCACCCCTGCCATATCCACGGTGGAGTTTTTGCCATTGATGATGATAGCACTGCTCGCTGAGGAATCCACCTGCCACTTTCCGTCTTCATCCTGAGGCTCTTCCGGACGCGCATTATAGGTAGAAGCGCCATACCCATAATATTCCTTAGTCAGTGTGGCCTTACTGCCAGACCCATTCAAAGACAGGTCATTGGCCACATAGGTCTTGCAGTCCAGACTGACCGTGCCGCTTTCGAGTGTGATATTTTGAGCATATACCCGATTATCCTCTCCCGGCATATCCCTGACTACAAGCGCTGACGCCGGCCCTTTCACAACAATATCACCCTTAGCTATCACTCTTCTGGCATTATCTAACGCCAAGGAATTAGCCGGATTGATCAACAGACCGCCATCTCCGGTGACAGCATCCATCCCTGCAAAAATGCTTCCCTCCACTGTGGTCGTACCACCCGGGCCACTCACTTCAATCCCCGAATTACCGATCAGGCTGTACTCATACAGTCCGTCAATCGAACCGCTGTTTTCAAAGATCAACTTCGGCAAATCGATACAGATATCCGTCTGCACGATGGATACTCGATTTTGACTGTCCGTATAAGATACATAAATATTGTGAAGAATGAGGCGGTTGTTATTTACCATCTCCATACTTGCCGGTTTACCTCCTCCAACCGGGCCGCCGCGTTTCCATGCTTCCTCATCCACCCAACCTTCATCAGCAGGAGTTTTCATAAAAATATCTTTCGCCACATAAACTTTCAGCTTTTCTCTGTTATAGTAACCACTGCCTAAAGAATCATCCTTAAGAGCCTCAATCAGAGTATCCATATAAGTTGTGGCGAACATATTGTAACGATTTCCCTCCGTTCCAAGGCTATCCCAGTTAGCCATTACATCACGGTAGGCCACACCCACCGCTTCCGCTGAAGTCTGTCGTAAACCCGCCATAACCTGTTCTACTACTTCCTCGGCCGAGTAAAAACTGTTCTTGTTCCGCACATCAGCCACCTTAATCATATAATTCATATACGCCATCCAAAGCAAAGTGGTAGCCAAAATTCCAATCATCGCCATAGCTATGATAACAATTACGATTGCTGATCCCTTGTCATCACGTCTCTGCCTGTAAACTTTCTGTAACTGTATGATATTCCTGCATATCTTATTCATACTATTCTCGCCCACCACGTCTTGTTTTTTGTTTTACTCTTTAATTATTCTTACTGCCTTCGATTACAATCATGCGCTCTTCCTCCGGAAAGTCTTTATCTGCGGCACCCTCCTTGTAAACACTAACCTCCACATTATAAAATAGTTCCGTAATCTTGCCTTCCTTCGCCCTAGCCGAGCCAAGGGGTCTCGGAATACCTTCCAGCGTATAAATATTGTCATAAAAACTCATTGGATTTCGGTTAACTTCCCACTGATTCAGTATTTCTTCATCCTTTCCTTCCGCCTCCACATAAGCCTTTCCTGCCAAATTCAGTCCAAGATTGGTCTTTATCATAGTATTATCTTCTAACTTATCCTTTGACATAGGAAAGCCGTTATTCTTTATTACTACTTCTACATAATAATTCATCTCTGCCGTCATCAATTGAGAATCTGTCATGGCTTCCTGATTATCTGGATTATCCGGATTGACCAA
>CAYUKT010000431.1:0-2258 GCA_964445285.1 uncultured Bacteroides sp.
TTCTTCGGTCCGAGAAAGAGCGCTCCAAGGATTACTGGGATGTGAATGATTGTCGCATTGATGACTACAAGCGGGATATATCCCAGCGGTGTGAATGCCATAAGTACAATTATGGCGGTGAACAGTGCCGTAAGCACGAGTTCATAGGTTTTTTCGTTTTTCATGGTACAATTCCTCCTGTTATTATTCTCATAGTGAGATACAATACGGTGTCATCATATCACATCAACTTTTCTTTGACAAGTTTTGTCCTCGAAAAGATACAAAAGTTACATTTCCTATACATAGAATAAAGAAGCCGATACACATTTCCTGTACCAGCTTCTTTCCCACCAGTCATAGACCAGACGGACATATGGCAGGCTTTTCACCAAAGACTGTCCTTAATAATTCTCCGGCTTAATCTGGAAATATGCCTGCTCATGTTTGCAGATCGGACATACCTTTGGCGCCTTTTTACCAATCACCAGATGACCGCAGTTCAAGCACTGCCAGATGCAGTCGCCATCCCGTGAAAAGACCAAACCGTCTTTCAGATTTTCAATTAACTTACGATAGCGCGCCTCGTGTTCCCTTTCAATCCGCGCCACCCCCTCAAAGAGCATCGCCAGTTCCTCAAAACCTTCCTCTTTGGCATCTTTGGCAAATCCCGCATACATATCCGTCCACTCATAATTCTCTCCGGCAGCGGCATCTTCCAGATTCCTGTCGGTAGGCGGGATCACCCCTTCATTGAGGTACTTAAACCAGATCTTTGCATGCTCCTTCTCATTGGCCGCTGTCTCCGCAAAAATATTGGCTATCTGCACATACCCATCCTTCCTGGCTTTGGACGCATAATAAGTATACTTAGTGTAAGCCTGCGCTTCCCCTGCAAAAGCCGCCAGCAGGTTTTTCTCCGTTTTTGATCCTTTTAACTCCATGTAATTTCCTCCTTTTACCAGTCGTTGATCCTGTGGAAATCTGCACCGAATCCACGCAACAGACCTGTTTTTTACAGTATTACCACTTTTCCCCGAATAAAACTCCTGTCTAACTAAGTATTGTAAAACTGCCTGCACTGTTATAAGATATAAAAGTAATGAACAACAAATAATGCTCTGATATGGAGGAAACCAATGACTGCATTAAAACCGATCAAAGAAGGAAAAGTACGCGAAATCTACGACAATGGCGACAGCCTGATCATGGTCGCCACAGACCGCATCAGCTGTTTCGATGTAATCTTGAATAACCAGGTGACCAAAAAGGGCACTGTCCTCACACAGATGTCGAGATTCTGGTTCGACATGACACAGGACATCCTGCCCAACCACATGATTTCCGTAGATGTCAAAGATATGCCGGAATTTTTCAGGCAGGAAAAGTTTGACGGCAACAGCATGCTCTGTCGTAAACTGAACATGCTTCCCATCGAATGTATCGTCCGCGGCTACATCACCGGCAGCGGCTGGTCAAGCTACCAGAAGGACGGCACTGTCTGCGGCATCACACTCCCGGAAGGGCTTCAGGAATCAGACAAACTGCCGGAACCTATCTATACCCCTTCCACCAAAGCGGAGATTGGCGACCATGACGAGAATATATCTTATGAGCAGAGTGTTACCTATTTAGAGGAAAGATTCCCCGGCAAAGGCGAGGAATACGCATCCAAACTCCGGGATTACACTATTGCCCTGTACAAGAAATGCGCCGAATACGCATTAACCCGCGGCATCATCATTGCAGATACCAAGTTTGAATTTGGTCTGGACGAGGGAGGCAATATTGTTCTGGGCGATGAAATGCTCACCCCGGACAGTTCCCGTTTCTGGCCTGCGGAAGGTTATGAACCCGGCCACAGCCAACCGTCCTTCGACAAACAGTTCGCCAGGGACTGGCTCAAAGCCAATGAGGGCCACAACTGGACACTCCCGGAGGACATTGTACAGAAAACGATCGACAAATACTTACAGGGCTACGAACTTCTGACAGGACACAAGCTGTAAGGGCTTCCCAAAAGAAACCCAAATGTATTTCTTACATATAAAGCCGGATATGTTATCCATTACATACCCGGCTTTTCTTATGTCCATCAATTGTCTGTCAGTGTGTACTCCATATCGAACATCCTTTTCTTCCTATGCAATTTTATCAAACACGGATCTTCTCTGTTAACATCTGCCTATACTTATCTGTTTGTAGTTCCCGATTCAGTTCGGGTGTCAAAAGGTGCTTTCATAAAATTTTGTGCAATCTGCTATCTCTATTTATCATTT
>CAYUKT010000432.1:0-2239 GCA_964445285.1 uncultured Bacteroides sp.
CGCTGCCTGAATTTCCCTCAATTAGAGGCAGAGTGTGAAAAATATAATTTGAAGATAAAGAGAGGCACAAACTGAACCTCTCGTTGTCTGTATTATCACAATTCCAGTGAATCTTCCGCATCTATTCACATCTGCATATTTCCCTCAAGATACAATCTTGCATACTCAAGCGGTTCGTCTATTGCCGAAGAATTTAAGGCACATTCAGAGCAGGGGGAGGCAGTTTTCAATCAGTTCACAACTCCCGTACATTTTGTGTTATACTGTTTCATATGATTTTATTTCCCTTAGAAATCATCAAATCACAATCGGAATTTGTGAGGAAAAACATATGATTTGAATAAGATCATATAAAGCTTCAGATGTAGATACGATATTATCGAGGTGTCAAGATGAAAAGGCATTTTATCAATGGACAGCAGGTATACTCGGTAATTATCCTATAACACACAAAAAAGTATTCTTGGTAGAGAATGGAAGTGTAAAGAAATGAATTTGCAGAAGAAACGGGGGATAGTATAAATGGTTCTAATGGTTGATACAACAACAGAGCATATAGGAAAAGTAATAGCAGAGGAACTGATCCGCAGTGGCGAAAATGCAGCCGGCTTTGAGTTGATTGACACCACAGGGATGCATATTTCGCACTGTGTTGGATGTAATTACTGCTGGCTGAAAACGCCGGGAATATGTGCTATTCAGGATGATTATGAGCCAATCTTGAGAAAAATGAGCAGAGCTGATCAGGTTTGGCTGGTTTCGGATACGCACTTTGGTTTTGTTTCCTGGCAGACCAAAAACATTGTAGACAGAATTATGCCGCTGGTCACCATGTATCTGAAATTCAAAGATGGGCAGATGCGTCATGTAATGCGCTATGATCACCAGCCGGATATTGGGATTATCTATACCGGAGACGGCGACCAGGCTTACCTCGAATGGTGGTGTCAGCGTACTGCGCTAAATATAGGGAGTCGTTCACTGGGAGTCTTTTCTGAAAGCAAAAGAAAGGAGGCGGTTTCATGCATGTTGTAATAATCAATGGGAGTCCAAGGGTGTCAAAATACAGCAACACGGAGAAAATCATTGCTGCCTTTGCAAAAGGGCTTTCAGAAAAAGGAAGTACCTTTGAAACCTATGCAATTTCCAACCGAAATACATGGGACATGATTCGTGATGCTTTTATAAAAAACGATGAAATCCTCATTGCGCTGCCATTATATGTAGAGTGCGTGCCCGGGCTTCTTTTGGAATTCCTGGAAACTCTTCCCCAAAAGGATGAGCATACAAGGCTTTCATTCCTTCTGCAAAGCGGCTTTGCGGAGGGATGCCAGCTTCGCTGTGGCGAGGCATTTCTGGAAAAGCTACCGGAATATTTGGGTGTTCGGTATGGCGGATGTCTGGTTAAAGGAGATAATTTCGGAATCCGATTTTTAGGGGAAGAGAAACAGGCTCAGATCACAAAACCGTATCAGGCGATGGGTGAACTGTTTGCGGAGGAAGACGGCTTCTTTCATGAGGAAGCAAAGAAATTTACTGGTCCGGAATATTTGCCGCTTCCTATGCGCATTATAGTGGGATTGATACAAAAAACTCTTGCGAAAAAGATGTTTCAGAAGGTGGCAGCATCGTGGGGGTGTAGTGTGCCGCTTGATGAAAAAGTCTGGTAAACCTAAATTTATAGTCTGTTTGATGATCCCGAGCGGCTTTTGCGCTTGCTCACAGCGGTATTTTGACAGGGGAAAGGGCGACAACTTATCACCTGAACAATGGGATCAGGCAGAAACAGCTTGCGGAATATGGTGTTGAAATAGTTAATGAGCCTGTTGTCAAAACGGATAATATTATCACATCATACTGTCCTCAGACGGCACCGGATGTTGCATTTACGTTATTGGAATATCTTGTCGGAACTGAGAAAATGAGCATTGTTAAATCGGCTATGGGGTTTGTGTAAGGGATAGATTTGAAATTGGAGGTGACAAATGAGATTGCTTGTGCTTTATTTTTCGGGAACGGGAAATTCAAAATTTATAGCAGGGCAGTTTGCTGCAAAAATGGATGCAGAATGTCATAGCATCGAAGAAAAAATAGACTTTAAGAAATTGTTTGATCAGGTTGATACGGTAGCGGTAGTATATCCTATTTATGGTTCCTGTGTTCCTCGAATTATGCGTGAGTTTGTAGATTTATATATGGATGAATTTAAAGAGAAGAAATTGATTATTTTTTGTACACA
>CAYUKT010000433.1:0-2238 GCA_964445285.1 uncultured Bacteroides sp.
CGTCCCTCAACCGGGATAAAAATATTGGCGTCATCACACCGTTTGTAAATCAGAAAAAAATGATCGAGGAGGAACTGGCACGGGCGAAAGTTGCAAATGTAACTTGTGGAACTGTACATGCGTTTCAGGGGGATGAGAAGGATGTGATTTTATTCTCTACGGCAATCACGGACCAGACGCAGGTGGGAACCTATGAATGGTTAAAGAATAATAAGGAATTGATCAATGTAGCTACATCAAGAGCTAAGGATCAATTGATCGTGTTGTCTAACCAGAAAAACCTGGAGCGCTTGCATCAGAAAGATGGAGAGGACGATCTGTATGAACTGGTACAATATGTACGTTCTAACGGAACCACTACGGTGACACCCAAGCAGGCGTCTTCCAGAGCGTTAGGAGTGAAACCTTTCAGCAGTGCCACGGAGGAAGCTTTTTTGGAAAACCTGACACATGCCCTGGAAAATATATGGCTGACACAGAGTCGTTATGCGATACATAAAGAAGTCGCAATTTCACACGTTTTTCAGGGTAATGAAAGTTATAATGACCTTTTTTATAATGGCAGGTTTGATTTTGTGGTATACGAGAAACAAGGTAGTCAGGAACTGCCAATTTTGGCAATTGAATTAGACGGGAAAGAGCATTTTGAAGATGAAGTAGTAAAGAACAGAGACAGAAAAAAGAACGCCATCTGCAAGGAACATGATCTTCAATTGATTCGGGTGGAAAATACTTATGCAAGAAGGTATAACCACATTAAAGAGATTTTGATAAAGTTTTTCTCAGTGACGCATTAGGGAGGACTTGCACAATGTGGTTTCAACACGTAAAGAACCTGACATTAAAAATGGAGAACACATATTTAGACTGCGCCCGCTTTGGCAATGGTAAGAAAACCCTTATCCTGCTTCCGGGTCTGAGTTTTCAGGGTGTAAGAGGCGCGGCGTTGATGCTGGCTTATATGTACCGGGTTTTTGAGAAAGAATATACGGTGTTTGTTTTTGATAAAAAGGCGGACATACCAGATGGGTATACCATCAGGGATATGGCGGATGACGTGGCGCAGGCAATGAAACGTCTGCACCTTCACAATGCGGATGTTTTCGGTGTCTCACAGGGCGGCATGATCGCCCAGTATCTGGCCATTGACCATCCACATCTTGTGCACAAACTGGTGCTGGGGGTTACAGCATCAAGATGCAATGAGGTCATGGAAAAGGTGATACATAACTGGATTCAAATGGCCGAGGCAGATGATCATGGGGCTATCGTTACGGATATGTTTGCGAAAATGTATTCGGATGCCTATATCAGGAAATATCGATGGATGTATCCGGTCCTTACCAGAATAGTCAGGGCGAAAGATTTAAGCTGTTTCACTGTGCTTGCAAGGACTTGTCTGACCTGTCAGGCATATCCGGAACTTCATAAGATTATCTGTCCTGTATTTGTGGTTGGGGGTAGAAAAGATCATGTAGTAACCGGGGAGGCATCGCAGGAGATTGCTGATGTACTGGGGTGTGAGATTTATCTGTATGATGATTTGGGCCATGCTGCTTATGAAGAAGCGGCGGAATTTAATGAGCGGATTTTAGCTTTTTTAAAGAAATAGATGTGGGGAGCCGGTTGTGATCCCCACATCTTACGAATCTGGTCATCGGCACTGAAATGGAAGATGCTTCTGCTTTTGTGTTTTATGCTTTGTTTTTATTATTAAATGAT
Source organism: uncultured Bacteroides sp. (assembly GCA_964445285.1). GTDB lineage: Bacteria > Bacillota > Clostridia > Lachnospirales > Lachnospiraceae > UBA3282. Next base: position 1,723 of record CAYUKT010000433.1, read on the forward strand.
AAAAGCAATTTGGAGAGAGGAACAGGAGGCATATCGTCCAATTTCTTAAGTGCAGAATGGAGGGATTTGGTAATTGGAGATCAGGTATATTCGGGAAAACGATGACAGGCTGGCCATCAGCCATATTTATGAAGAAGGGTGGAAATCTGCCTACCGGGGAATTGTTCCACAGGACTATCTGGACAGTATCCCCGAAGGACGCTGGGCTTCCTGTCTGGATCAGGAGGGAGTAGGTTCCCTTGTGGTGGAAGAAGATGGTAAGCTTATCGGCACTTCCAGCTACAGTCAGTCAAGATGGGAACAGTTCAGCGGTGCTGGAGAGATCATATCCATCTATCTTTTGCCAGAATATATAGGAAGGGGATATGGCGGGCTTCTTTTTGAAGCGGTAGTTGGGGAAGTGAAGAAGCTTGGTTATCAGGAAATTTTTTTGTGGGTGCTGGAGGAAAATATACGCGCCAGGAGATTTTATGAAAAGTGCGGCTTTATACCCAGCGGACACTGTATGGAACATGA
>CAYUKT010000434.1:0-2182 GCA_964445285.1 uncultured Bacteroides sp.
TGGGGATGAATATGCCGGAAGATTTTTATTCCATCGATTTGATGAGCGCCTATGCTTCCCTTGGTTTGATCATTGGCGAAGAAGTAGGTGATGATCTGGTAAATGAGATATTTTCTAAATTCTGTATGGGAAAATAAAATTGGATTCAGAAAAGGATGATGTTTTCATGACGAATGTGAAAGAGAAAGTTGATGTCTGTGTAGTTGGTGCCGGTCATGCAGGATGTGAGGCGGCGCTTGCCTGTGCCCGTCTTGGTCTGGAAACAGTGATCTTTACGGTCAGTATAGACAGCATTGCTCTTATGCCATGTAATCCTAATATTGGCGGGACTTCTAAAGGTCATCTTGTCCGTGAGATTGATGCACTCGGCGGAGAGATGGCTAAGAATATTGATAAGACTTTTATTCAATCTAAGATGTTAAATAAATCAAAAGGACCTGCTGTTCACTCTTTGCGTGCACAGGCAGATAAAGCAGATTATTCCAGGGCTATGAGAAAAGTCCTGGAAAATCAAGAACATCTTACTTTGAAGCAGGCAGAAGTATGTGAGATACTTGCTAAAGATTATGAAGAAGAAAATTTTGTTGGTAAAAAGATAATTGGTGTTAAAACTTTTACAGGAACAGTTTATGAATGTGAGGCTGTGATTTTATGTACAGGTACTTATCTGAAAGCCAGATGTTTATGTGGCGAGGCGATTACTTATACGGGGCCAAATGGTCTGCAGCCGGCAAATTATCTGACAGATTCTCTAAAAAAACTGGGTATCGAAATGCATCGTTTTAAGACTGGCACGCCTGCAAGGATGGATGGCCGTTCTCTTGATTTTACTAAAATGGAAGAACAGTTTGGGGATGAAAGGATAGTTCCTTTTTCTTTTTCAACAAATCCGGAAGATGTACAGATTGATCAGGTTTCCTGTTGGCTGACTTATACCAATGAAAAAACCCATGATATTATCAGGAATAATTTGGATAGGTCTCCGATTTATGCAGGAATCATAGAAGGGACAGGTCCAAGGTATTGTCCTTCGATTGAAGATAAGGTGGTAAAGTTTGCAGATAAAGAAAGGCATCAGGTTTTTATTGAACCGGAAGGATTACATACGAATGAGATGTATGTAGGAGGGATGTCTTCTTCTTTGCCGGAAGATGTACAGCTTGCTATGTATCGTACTGTACCAGGGTTGGAAAACTGTAAGATTGTCAGGAATGCTTATGCGATTGAATATGACTGTATTGATTCCAGACAATTGTATCCTTCTCTGGAATTTAAGAATATCAAAGGATTATTCAGCGGCGGCCAATTTAACGGCAGCAGCGGTTATGAAGAGGCGGCAGCCCAAGGTCTGATAGCAGGGATCAATGCGGCTATGTCCATTCAGAAAAAAAATCCAGTTATATTAGATCGCTCCCAGGCATATATTGGTGTGTTGATTGATGATTTGGTGACGAAGGAAAACAGGGAACCTTACCGAATGATGACTTCCAGAGCAGAATATCGTCTGTTGCTGCGGCAGGATAATGCAGATCTCAGACTTCGTCAGATTGGTTTTGAAGTAGGTCTGGTATCTAAAGAACTTTATGAAGCCTGTCTTCACAAGAAAGAGCAGATACAGCAGGAGATTGAACGTCTTAAGAATACAGTAATTGGCGCCTCGAAAGAAAATCAGGATTTTTTAAGTTCCTGTGGAAGTGCTTCTTTAAAGACAGCTGCAAATTTAGCGGAGCTTATATGCCGCCCGGAACTTTCCTATGAGATGTTATCCGGGATTGATCCAATGAGAAAACCTCTTCCCGAAGATGTGATAGAACAGGTAGAGATTGAAATTAAGTATGAAGGATATATTGAGAGACAGTTAAAGCAGGTGGAACATTATAAAAAGATGGAGAAAAAAAAGATTCCTGCTGATATTGATTATAATGATATCGGTAGTCTCCGTCTGGAAGCGAGACAGAAATTAATTGCTTACAGACCTGTTTCTGTGGGACAGGCTTCCAGGATTTCCGGTGTATCTCCGGCCGATATTTCAGTGTTGTTGGTTTATCTTGAGCATTATTATAAAAAGGCCTCTCAATGATTTATAATTTCCGGAAAGACAAGGTATGGACAGTTGAGTGATTATAATTTACAGCAATTTGAAAAAGATCTGCAGGAACTTCATATTGAATTGTCATCTTTC
>CAYUKT010000435.1:0-2180 GCA_964445285.1 uncultured Bacteroides sp.
ATGTCTTCTGGCCATCATTGTATTGACATCCTGCCTTCTTGGTAAGTTCATCAGGAAATATACGCCCACCCACAAGGAGGCTGCTTGGTTCTTTACGCTTTGCTATCTTGTATCACCTTTTAGCATAGAACAATTTTGGACCGGAGAAATGGGACGTCTGGAAAGTTTTCTCGTTCTTTTCCTGCTCCTGTTTGTCATTGGTTTTCATAAAATCAAGAATATTCATGCAAAGTATCTGTTGGCATGTATTGTATCCGTAATATGTATTGCCTGTTATCAGGGCTATGTATTCATGTATTTTCCGGTTTTGTTTACCGTAATCGTCTTAGAGATAGAAAGTAATAAAGCAAACCGGAAATCCTGCATCATATGGAATTCGATCGTATGCCTTGTCAATGTCATTGTGTCCATGATCTTTCAGTTTAAAACAAACCTTCGGTATCAGAGCTCCGATGAGTTGTTTGCAAAATTAGAAGCCCACACGGATATTGACATGACGGTAGGCACACTCGACTGCGAATATTTCATGGATATTCGAAAGCGTTGGGAAACCTTTACGTACCAGTTCATCTTTCTGAGTAATGAGCATCCCCGGGAAAAGATGCTCCCGTTAATCATTCTGTTTATATGTCTCTGGAAAAAAATATATGACAGCGAGATTCACCGTGCCGTTTTCTGGATCTTACTATCCGACCTGGCAATCCTCCCCATGTTTATTTTTAATATGGACTGGGGAAGATGGCTCGCCGCATTTGGCTGCGTACAGTTTTTCCAGATATTCTATCTGATCTATACGCAGCCTGCGGGAGCCCAAAAAGCGATGGACTCTTTGACAGCATTTGTGAAAAAACACGGACTGCTGTGCATACTGTTCTTGATCTATCTAATGCCATTGGGTAAGATTCATGGATTTAAATTCCCAGCGGAAGTGGATACCCTAATGGATATTATACGGATGATAAGCAGAAGAACCTTTCAATTTATATGGAAATAAAACTCGTAAAGGAATGCTGCTTTATTGACATAGGTAATGAGGTGATTGCACATGAGAATTGGAATTATTGGTTTAGGTTATGTGGGGCTGACATTGGCAGTTGCTGCGGCATCAAAGGGAATTGATGTCTATGGTATTGAAATAAATCAACATATAAAGGATTGCCTGAAAGAAAACAGGGCGCATTTTTTTGAGCCGGGATTAGACAATCTGATCAAAAGAAATAACAACAAAACGCTTCATGTGGTGGAAGAGTTCCCTGCAGATATCCCGTTTGACGCTTTTATCATCACCGTGGGAACGCCCTTGAAAAGCGGGGCCAAAGAACCGAATTTTGAATATATCAAATCGGCTCTCATGTCTGTCAAAGAGATATATGATGGTTCCCAGTTAATGATCTTAAGAAGCACCGTTTCCGTTGGAACCACGAGACGGGTAATTCTCCCATTCTTATCTCAAATGTGTGGGAAAGAAGAAAGTGAGATCCTTATTTCCATGTGTCCGGAAAGAACCCTGGAGGGAAAGGCTGTCGATGAACTCACGCATCTGCCTCAGATCATCAGCGGAAACAACCAAGCTTCCGTTGAAATCGCACAAAAGCTTTTCCGAATGATAACGCCCTGTATTATCGAAGCCAACAGCCTTGAGGAAGCAGAACTTATCAAACTTTATTGCAATACGTACAGGGATATGACATTCGCGATCGGCAATGCATTCTGTATGGCGGCCCAGGAATTTGGCGTTGACGGCATGGAGGCTATCGAGCATGCAAATTATGGTTATGCAAGAAGCAACATAGCAAAACCTGGATTCGTTGCCGGCCCATGTCTGGAAAAAGACGCTTACATTCTGATCAACAATATGCCGGATTGCGATAGTAAGAATTTCATTTTATCTGCGAGAAGATTTAACGAATCTTTAGAAGATATGGTAGTGCGCTGGGTAAAATCAAAGGTTGGGGAACCTGCCGACAATAAAATCATTGCGCTCAGCGGTATGGCATTTAAGGGCCAGCCGGAAACCTCAGATTTAAGGGGCTCCAGTTCTGTATATATTGCAAACAAACTAAAAGCTGCCGGCTATAAGATGAATCTTCATGATTTTGTGGCATTACCGGAAGAGTTAAAGGCATTAAATCTGGGAACAGTATATAATGACCTCCACGATGCCTGTGCCAATGCAAAAG
>CAYUKT010000436.1:0-2161 GCA_964445285.1 uncultured Bacteroides sp.
GTAGTATCCTCACTGTATTCGCGCATATCTAAAGTACCACTTTTTCCTATAAGATTAGGAAGAAGATACTGTAACGTCATTATTTTTTCATCAACATCCTGACTGTCGCCTATGGCAACTCTTGCCTCTCCAAATATGAGCGTCACTTGATAATTGCTGTCAAAATAGATCTTGTCCGCCGTAAGGGAATATTTGGACAATTGCTGAGAAATATTCAGTATCTCATCAAAGACTTCGGGTTTTTCTACCGGCAGCCGCTCATGCAAAATTACATGATCGAAGGAAAGCCCCGTCACCTGGGGAATCCCGGCGGTCTTCACCTCCGAGGTCTCCACTACGATCCCATCTTTATCAAAATACACATAACGCCCCAGATAAGAGACATAGCCCGCCAGCGCCTTTTCATACACGGTGATGCGTACCGTATCCTTCGCTTCAATGGACACGTCCATGGTCTGGATGAAGGGGATGTCATCCACACCCTTATCCCGATATTTCAGGGATAAAAACAGGGAATTATGTCCATACCGTCCTCCCATGACCATCTCCATGATCTCTTCATTGGTATAATGGATATTTCCTTCCACATACACAGTGGTAATCGTATAGTTTTTTACGATATAATAATACCCGCCGAGAAACAGGGTCAGGAGAAGAACGCAAGTGCCGGCGGCTATCCCAATCCTCTTGGATCTGCCGAAACGGATCTTCTCCTGCTTCTCCTTGCGTCTCCTGCTCTTTTTCGGCTGAATATCACCGTTTTTGACAAGCCGCAGATTCGGATTCTTTTTCTTCACTTTTCTGACTGTCTTCTTGTCACTCATTCCATATCCTCATGATATGACACACGTGTCATGCCAGTTCAATGTCCGCTCCCAGTTCCCTGAGACTCAAGGTGATATCCTCATATCCCCGGTCTATATAATGACGGTTCGTCACAATACTCGTACCATCCGCCGCCAGCGCCGCCGCTACTAACGCCGCCCCGCCGCGCAGTTCCTTGGCTTCCACAATGGCTCCGCGCAGACCGTCTGTGGGATGGACATAGGCCCTTGTGCCCTGCACCGTGATATCGGCCCCCATCCTGCACAGTTCCGGCACAATCCGAAACCGATTCTCGAACACCGTCTCCTCAATCCAGCCCGCCTGCCCGGAAAAAGCCATCACCACCATAAAAAGGGACTGCAGATCCGTGGGAAATCCCGGATAACATGCTGTCACCAGTCCGTTTTCCAATGCTCTGCCGGCTCTGCCTGACACAAGGATACCATCTTTTTCACGGACAATCTGTGTTCCCATACTTTCAGCACAGGTCAGTACGCTTTCCATATGCTGACAGGGCGCATCCTCTAAAAATACCCTGCCGCCGGTACACATGCAGGCCGCCAGGTACGTGCCCGCCACAATCCGGTCCGCCGGTATGCGAAACCGTACCGGATGAAGGCTCTGTACACCTTCGATCACCAATCGCTCTGTCCCGGATCCTTCAATCTTGGCCCCGGCACTTCGCAGGAAATCGCATAAAATCTGAATCTCCGGCTCCCGCGCCGCAGGATGGATGACCGTTCTACCCTCCGCCAGCACCGCCGCCAGGATCAGATTCTCCGTCACACCCACGCTGACGAAAGGAAGTTTATGAGAAACCCCCTGCAGGCTCCCTGCCCGGGCCCAAAACCCTTCTTCATTCTCCACGATTTCCACGCCCATACGGCGAAGGGCCCGCAGATGAAGGTCTATCGGCCGTTTGCCAATCACACAGCCACCCGGATATTCCATGCTCACACTGCCCGCCCGGGCAAGCAGTGCACCCAAAAGCATAATAGAAGAACGCATGACTCCCACAGAATCCGCCGGCATATCACACTCTGCCAGCTGGCCCGTATCCACCCGTACCAGACTTTCTTCTCTCGTCACTTTACAGCCCAGACTCTCTAACAGACGCAGCATATGAAACACATCGGAGATGTACGGGCAATTCTCAATCTCACAAGTACCGTTTATCAAAAGTGTCGCCGCAAGAACAGGCAGCGATGCATTTTTTGACCCCTGTATCTTCGTCTGTCCTTTCAGACAGTTACCACCATAGATACGAATAGCGTCCATATCATTACCTCAAATCTAAAATATGACCTATTCTATCTATATGGATTTTCGACTAAAA
>CAYUKT010000437.1:0-2151 GCA_964445285.1 uncultured Bacteroides sp.
CATATACATAGGTAAGATAGGTGCCTTCACGAGGTCCCTTCTTGGTATATACTTCCACTGTCGGATAGGATTCGATGTATTTGCTCATCTCCACCGCCCTGATCAACTCTGTGGCATCCATATATTCCACAATACTGGACAGGGTATCCGTGTCCCCTTCCACCATGGCATTGTAATAAGTCTGTATGAACTCATTGAGTCCTGGAACGGCATCCTGCCCAAGGGGAACCTGCGGCACTGCGATCATTGTATCAGATGCATTCACTTCCTCGGTCGCTACCGCCGTCTCTTCCTGCTCTATCTTTCTTTTATTGGCGCTGACTGCCGTTACCACTGTGATCAATACACAGACTGCCAGCACCACAGGCATTACAATCTTGGAATACCGGATCAGCCAATCCTTCAGGATTTCGAATTTTGCTTTCAGGAAATCCTGTATCGTATTATTTGATGTATTCATCTACAACAACCTTTCTAAAATATAAACCAATTTAAATGCACCCGACAGGACTCGAACCTGCATCAAAGGCGTCGGAGGCCTACGTTTTATCCATTAGACTACGGGTGCCCACCTGGATGTCTGAATTGTTACAAATTTGTTACATCCTTAGGTATCATACCACAAGTGAGCACCGTTGTCCAGTCATCAAATGCTTAAGAAAAAATTTCCTCTATTTCCGCCTTTTTTCTGCTGTATCGATAGAGCCTGTAAGAAAGCACTTCCTCCGGCTCCACCTGCGTTCTATTGACTTCATCCACCATCTTGACATAGAAATCATATCCCTTCTTGTGGTCGTCCGGGATCAACAGCACCTCATGGATGGAACTTGGCAGGATCAGCAGATCGCAGTCCATACGCTCAGCCAGTTTTTTAAGCTGCTCTGAATATAACAGGGCAGCGGCCCCAAAAATCTTTTCCTGGTTGGTCAGCACATACATCGGAATTTCATCTTCCTTCTCCATGGCTATTCCCGTCATCTCCACAAGCAGTTCCCGCATGGAAATCATAAGTTCCGGCATTCCACCCCTCATGTTCTGCTGTGCCGTTCGGTAGAGGCTGTCCACGCTCTGCCCCCACATCGTCATATGGTTCGTGTGGATCGTGATAGATGCCTTGCCTACCAGTTCTTCCTCCATGGCATAATAAAAGACGATCGCCAGATCATGCCATCTAAAATAGGGCACATCTTCCAAAAGTTTACGGTTCTTATCAAAATTGATCAGTTTATAGAAGATTCTGTTCCTGACTTTCTCAAAATCCCTGAAAAACTCCATATCCAGATTGATATCCCGAATCTGATCCTCATAAATGCTGATGATCTTATCCACTAAGATCTCCATGGCCGTTCCTTCCAGGTATTCCTGATAGAGTCCCTCCAGATAAATAGTGGGTGAAATATTATCAGATCTGGCCATCAAAATAATGCCTGTCAGTTGCACATCATTATTCTTGGTCACTTTCGTCACCCTGATCTCATACGACTTCCCCATCCTTTTGCCTACTAAGTCCACAATATTTTCGGTAAATACATTGAAATCCATTTTCCTCTTTCCCACTCTCTCCGGGCCGATCGGTTAACGGGTTCCATACTTTCAGCTGCAAAAGCCATACATATAAAAAGACAATGTAAACTTTCGCTCACATTGTCTTATAGGCGTATCCCATGACTGATCAAATCTTATACTCTGGATAAGTACTCTCCTGTCCTTGTATCAATCTTGATGACCTCTCCATTCTCCACGAACAGGGGAACCATGACCTTCGCACCGGTCTCCACGATAGCAGGCTTAGTTGCACCTGTTGCCGTATCACCCTTAAAGCCGGGCTCCGTATCCGTGATCTGAAGTTCCACGAACAACGGCGGTTCGATAGCAAACACGCTGCCGTTATAGGAACAGATCTTAACCATCTCATTTTCCTTCACGAACTTGAGAGCATCCCCGACCGTTTCGCCATTGAGCGCAATCTGGTCATAGGTCTCTGTATCCATAAAGTTGTACAGATCACCATCTGAGTATAAATACTGCATATCTTTTCTGTCAATCCGTGCCTGGGGGCATTTCTCGGTAGGTCTGAAAGTCTTCTCCACCACGCCTCCATTGATGATATTCTTAAGTTTGGTCCTGACAAATGCTGCTCCCTTACCGGGT
>CAYUKT010000438.1:0-2134 GCA_964445285.1 uncultured Bacteroides sp.
CCAAGGCGGATCTGGCGCAGAAGCCTTATGTGCTGGATGTCAACATGAAGTACGACGCGGGAACGGTGTTTGACCTGACCGACAAGGCCAGCGTGTCGATTCCGATTTTGCAGGAGAGCCGTTTTGACACCAGCATCCCGGAGGTGGTTCCCGATAATATAGAGGTGGGCTCCCAGTCCAACGTGATGCTGAGTATTTATAATACGGGAAAGACTACGTTATACAATGTGCAGGTGAAGTTCCTTGCGGATTCTATCGAGGAGGCTTCTGCCTTTGTGGGTAATCTGCAATCAGGCAATACGGGCAATGTGGATGTGATGCTGACCGGTGCGGCGGCTACCATGGATGATGGTACGATTGTGATGGAAATCTCTTACGAGGACGAGGCGGGCAATGTGACCACGCAGGAAAAGACCATTACATTGTTTGTAAATGAAGTTTTCATGGATGATATGATGATGGGTGATGACATGATGGGAGACGATATGATGATGGAGGAAGAACAGGGGCCTAAGAAAGGACTGATCATCGGAATCGTGGCTGCCAGTGTGGCTGTAGCTGTTGTGATATTGATCGTCTTCTTAAAGATGAGGAAAAAGAAAAAGGCAGCGCAGGCATTGGCGGAGGAGATTGCCGATCTGGAGAAAGAACTGGAGCAGGATGAGGACAAGAAAGAATGAAGTTTCTGGATTTGCTGCGTATGAGCAGCTCTAATCTCTGGAAAAGAAAAGTGAGGACAGTCCTGACGGTACTCGGCGTAGTGATCGGCGTAGCCTCTATCGTGGTCATGATCTCATTGGGGCTGGGGTTAAGCCGTTCGCTGATGGAACAGTACGAGTCTTATGGAAGTCTGACACAGATAGAGGTGAATGAGCCTTGGGGTGAGTCCTCTTCGGAGGAAGTGAAACGTCTTGACCAGGCGCTGATCGATGAGATCCTGTCTATCGAGCATGTGGAGTCGGTCTATCCGGTGCTGGATACACAGGCTATGGCTAAATATGGAAGTTATGAGGGATATCTGCAGATACAAGGTATGCCCAAAGAGGCTTTTGCGGATATGAATATCAAAGTGGGACAGGGGCAGCTTCCGGGAAGTGATGATCAGCTGAAATTCTTCTACGGATGTGAGGTGTTGCAGAATTTCAGAAACAGCAAGGGAAAAGGTGGAAGTTACTGGGAGACGGGTGTTTTGCCGGATATTGATTTGATGAACGATCCTATCTTTGTAATCTTTGATATGGATGCCTATTATAATGCGGGAACAACGGATGAGAACGGTCAGGTCAGAAAACCGCCCAAGAAATATCTGGTGGAGACCTGCGGCGTGGAGGAAACGCCGGGAGAGGATCAATGGTCGCAGTATGGATGGTATACATTTTGTGACATTGATCAGCTGATAACGGAGTTGAAGAAGATTTTTAAGAACAAACCGATTCCTGGACAGCCCACCACGAAGACGGGTAAGCCTTACAAGGAGATATTCTATAATCGTCTTCTGGTGAATGTGGACAGTATGGATCATGTGGTAGAGATACAGAACTACCTGAAGGATTTAGGATACAATACCTACAGTCAGGCGGAATGGGTGGAGTCGGAGCAGAAGACCATGGGGTATATCCAGGCGGTGCTCGGCGGAATCGGAGCTGTCTCTTTGTTTGTGGCAGCTATTGGCATCACCAATACGATGATGATGTCCATCGATGAGCGTACCAAGGAAATCGGCGTCATGAAAGTGCTGGGGTGTGACCTTCGCAATATCCGCAGTCTGTTTTTGATGGAAGCAGGGTTTATCGGATTTATCGGCGGAGTGATCGGCCTGATCTTAAGTTTTATACTCTCTGCCGTGGTCAATCGTGTGGCTGCTTCGATGTCACAAAATATGACGGATATGTCGGGAATCTCTTATATTCCCATTTGGCTGGTGCTTTTGTCACTGGTGTTTGCGGTGCTGGTGGGTATGGTGGCTGGGTTTTTCCCGGCCAGAAGGGCGATGAAGCTGAGCCCTCTGGCAGCGATACGGAATGAGTAGGGGATTTTATTAGGAATATAATGGTATGTGAAAACGGACGCCCGAATAGATGTTCATTCCTACGGTACCGCGCTTCCGCTCCGTAAAAAGCGTAGCAGGTGCTAA
>CAYUKT010000439.1:0-2130 GCA_964445285.1 uncultured Bacteroides sp.
ACTATTTGCACAATATATAACAGTTAAGAGATGAGTTTCGCAATTACTTAGTAGTAAGCAGGAAGAAAGGAGAAAACAGGATGACAGAAGAAGAAAAGGCCTACATGCACTGGCTGTATCAGGCCGTAGGCATGGGCAACCGCGGCCTGTTAAAAAGTCTGGAAATGATTGGCACACCGCGGGAAATCTATCAGATGGCCGTTGCCGGCAGCTTGACAGAAAAAATAACCAAACACTATAAAAATAAAATAGCACATGTAATAGAATCAGCATCCGATTATGACGTGAGGGGAGAATATGAATGCATGAGAGAAAGAGGGATTCGAATGGTGACGGCATCGGAAGCTGACTTTCCGAAACGGCTCAAAGATATCTCAGATCCGCCTTACGTCCTGTATTATGTGGGCAGGATGCCGTCCATAAACCAGAAAGCGGTGGCAGTCATAGGAGCCAGGGATTGTACAGAATACGGCAGATATATGGCCGGGCAGTTTGGCACCGGGCTGGCACAGGCGGGGGTGCAGGTCATCAGCGGGATGGCCAGGGGGATTGACGGCATTGGACAGCAGGCGGCCCTTCGGGCCGGCGGATATTCTCTGGGCGTATTGGGATGCGGCGTTGATATCTGCTATCCGCGGGAAAATCGGGAATTATATGAAGCATTGATACAACAGGGCGGCATCTGTTCCGAGTATCCGCCGGGCATCGGCCCGCGGGCTATCCTGTTTCCGCCCAGGAACCGGATTATCAGTGGGATGGCGGATGCGGTGCTGGTGATCGAGGCCAAAGAAAAAAGCGGAACCCTGATCACTGTGGATATGGCCTTGGAACAGGGGAGGGAAGTTTATGCCCTGCCGGGGCGGGGGACAGATCCCTTAAGCAGGGGATGTAACCGGCTGATCAGGCAGGGGGCCGGACTTGTATCAACGCCGGATGAATTGTTGGAAGAATTGCTTATGGAATACAAGGACAAAGAAGAATCGGGACAGCAGCAACTGATATTTCTGGAAAATGAAAAGCAGGATGTTTTGAAACTCGTAGATATCAATCCTCAGTCGGCAGAGATTTTGCAAAGAAAGTACGAGGAAGCGTATGGAAACAGCCTTTCTTTTCCGGTATTGCTGCATAAACTTTTACAGCTTTGTGCGGACGGATATATCAGACAGGTGGGCGGCAGTTATTTTGCAAAGTGTCTGAAATAAACCGCAGGGTAGAATAGAACAGAACAGGATAAAAGGAAATCAAATCTTGCGCCGCACCTAAATAAAGGGTAAAATGAATGTAAATGAGTGTACAGTGAGAACTGGACATAAAAATGTGTCAGGACGTTGGAGAGGGTGTCCTGGGGTGGGGGATTTAAAATGGACTATAACAGGAAAAAACTGCGTCTGGGAGACGTGCTTGTCAATAACGGCGTTATCTCAGCAGAAGATTTACAAAAGGGATTGGAGCTGCAGAAAGGCAGTGGCCGCAAATTGGGAGAAACCCTGGTGGATGAGGGACTCGCTACGGAAGAAAATATAGCAAAGGCGCTGAGTAATCAGTTTCACTATGATATGGTGGATCTGCAGAATGTGGAGATTGAGCAGGATGTCCTCTCTCTTGTGCCTGCGAGCGTACTGAAAAAGCACAAGGCGCTGCCCTTTGAGTATTCGCCGGATAACATGAATGTGCTGAGAGTGGCTATGTCCGATCCGATGGATATGGCGGCCATGGATGACATCAATATCATCACAAACCTGCAGGTGGAGCCGGTGGTGGCTACAACAGGCAGCGTCATGCTGGCTTTGGATCGTTATTACGGCCAGGCGGAAGTGAATTCCGCCCTGGAAGAATACACCAGGGAAAAAGAAAGCCAGATGATGGAACAGGAGGACATGTACAGTGAGGATGTCAATAATTCCCCGATTGTACAGCTGGTCAAAGGGATGATTGACCAAGCGGTCAGACAGCGTTCTTCTGATATCCATATTGAGCCCATGGAACGCCAGGTGCGGATTCGATACCGTATTGACGGTGCTCTCTATGAAAAAGCGACTTACAGCATCCGATTACTGCCGGCCATTGTAGCGCGTATCAAGATCATCGGCGGCATGGATATTTCCGAAAAAAGAAAGCCGCAGGACGGCC
>CAYUKT010000440.1:0-2116 GCA_964445285.1 uncultured Bacteroides sp.
GCCACCTGGTTGTTTTCAATTACCTTATCTGTCATGTTTTTTCTCCCTTCTACACTGCACGAACGCAGGAATCCCTTTTAGTATTGTATTATCAATATATAGGATGAACGAAGAAAATAGAACTGTTAATGGTCGCGTGACAGACTGATTTATGTTTAATTTTATCACATATTCACAGACTATTGCAAGAATGGGGAACTAGTGATATAATGTCCGAGTTTGAGGAGAGTTGCGTTTCACATGCCGGCCATAAATAGCGCCTGAACAGATTGGCATGCGTGTGAAAAAGGACTAAGAACATTTACACAAGTTCGGGAAAGGCACGGTAACAGATGAGACAGACAAGAGAAGATGTAAGAAATATAGCAATCATCGCCCATGTGGATCACGGAAAGACTACCCTAGTGGACGAGTTATTAAAGCAAAGTGGCGTATTTAGGGAGAATCAGGAGGTGGAGGAACGTGTTATGGACTCCAATGATATCGAAAAGGAACGCGGTATCACGATTCTATCCAAGAATACTGCCGTCACTTATAAAGGCGTTAAGATCAATATCATCGACACACCCGGCCACGCTGATTTCGGCGGCGAGGTAGAGCGTGTCCTTAAAATGGTAAACGGCGTTATCCTGGTAGTGGATGCCTTTGAGGGCCCCATGCCCCAGACCAAATTCGTCCTGAAGAAAGCGCTGGAACTGGATCTGTCCGTCATCGTGTGTATCAACAAATGCGACAGACCGGAGGCAAGGCCGATCCAAGTGGTGGATGAGGTGCTGGAACTTTTCATGGATCTGGATGCCAACGATGAACAGTTAGACTGTCCTTTCGTCTACGCTTCCGCCAAAGCCGGCACGGCCAGCACACAGCTCACCGTAAAAGGCGGCGATATGACGCCTCTCTTTGACACCATCATTGAGCACATTCCTGCGCCTCAGGGCGATCCTGATGCTGGTACACAGGTACTGATCAGCACCATCGACTACAACGAATATGTGGGCCGTATCGGTGTGGGTAAGGTAGACAATGGTTCCGTCAAAGTCAACCAGGAAGTGGTCATTGTCAACCACCACGAACCGGAGAAACAAAAGAAAGTAAAGATCAGCAAACTCTACGAATATGACGGCCTGAATAAAGTAGAAGTCAAGGAAGCCGGCATCGGCGCTATCGTGGCAATCTCCGGCATCACCGACATCCATATCGGCGATACCCTCTGCTCCCCCGAAGACCCGAAGCCCATTCCTTTTCAGAAGATTTCAGAACCCACTATTGCCATGCACTTCATTGTCAATGATTCCCCGCTGGCAGGTCAGGAAGGCAAATATGTCACCAGCCGCCATCTGCGGGACAGACTGTTCCGGGAGCTCAACACGGATGTATCCCTGCGGGTGGAGGAGACGGACACCACCGAGGCATTCAAAGTCTCCGGCCGCGGCGAACTGCACCTTTCCGTACTGATCGAAAACATGAGACGCGAGGGCTACGAGTTCGCCGTCAGTAAGGCGGAAGTATTGTATAAGACAGATGAGAACGGCAAGAAACTGGAGCCCATGGAACTGTGTTATGTGGATGTACCGGAAGAATTCTCCGGAACCGTCATCGAGAAACTGAGCCTGCGCAAAGGCGAACTGAAAAACATGGGGCTGGCTTCCGGCGGCTATACACGACTGGAATTCTCCATCCCCTCCCGCGGCCTCATCGGCTATCGTGGTGAGTTCATGACAGACACCAAGGGGAACGGTATCATGAACACCATCTTCGATGGGTACGGCCCCTATAAGGGCGATATCCAGTACCGCAAACAGGGTTCCCTGATCGCCTTCGAGGCAGGAGAAGCCATCACCTACGGCCTTTTTAACGCCCAGGAGCGGGGTACCCTCTTCATCGGACCCGGCACCAAAGTCTATTCCGGCATGGTCGTGGGACAAAACGGCCGCGGGGAAGACATCGAGTTAAATGTGTGTAAGAAAAAACAGCTCACCAACACCCGTTCCTCCAGCGCGGACGAGGCGCTCCGCCTGACCCCGCCCAAGGTCTTGAGTTTGGAACAAGCGCTTGAGTTTATCGATACGGACGAGTTGTTGGAAGTAACGCCAGAAAGCCTGCGGATCCGCAAGAA
>CAYUKT010000441.1:0-2104 GCA_964445285.1 uncultured Bacteroides sp.
GTAGAAAATATAGGAAGTGCAGGAAATGTTAAGAAGTGTAAAGGAGGGAACGAGATGAAGGAACTGACAATTGACGCGACAGTGGAGAACATAGAGGCGGTTACCGCCTTTGTGGACGAACAGCTGGAAGCGATGGACTGCCCTATGAAGGCGCAGATGCAGATTGATATTGCCATAGACGAGTTATTTGGAAATATTGCCCATTATGCCTATAATCCGGAAGTAGGCCCGGCAACGGTGCGTGTGGAGGTGCTGGATGAGCCTTTGTCTGTGGTGATCACTTTTATCGATAACGGTGTTCCTTATGATCCGTTGAAAAAAGATGATCCGGACATCACTCTTTCTGCGGAGGAGCGGGAAATCGGCGGCCTTGGTATTTATATGGTTAAAAAGACCATGGATGATATTTCTTATGAATATAAGGACGGGCAAAATATTTTAAAAATCAGGAAGAGTATCTGACAACTTTGTATGGGGAGATGAGGATGAATAGATTCTCTGAGGAGCAATTTATTCAACCAAGAATTTGTGCCGAAGCGTCACAAATTCTATTGATCGCAGAGCAGAATCTGAAATTCTGCTCGCGTCCTCAGCGTAAAACGCTTCGGAATGGAGTAAAAATGAAAAAGCATGAATGGTTGTTATGCGTTATGGTTATCTTGGCGGGTACAGTATTGTGTGCATGCGGGGCCGGTGATACGGCCAGGAAGAAAAAAGAAGAAGGCTTTAGCGCAAAACAGGGAATCCAGATTACGCCGCAGGGTGACTGTCGGGTGGAAATGGGTGCTTATGATTCGACAAGCGGAGAGTTTACAGAGGATTTTATGGCGGATGTGAAGGTATCCATATCGGAGACTACTGAGGGCGTGGCAGATGGATTTAAGAAAGTGAGCGCATTGTTTACCATTGACGCCAGCGGCTGTACAGGGGATGGCGTTCTCTTCTGGTGCAGTGCCTTTGACCGGTATACAGGAACCAGCTTCGAGTTTGACAGTGCGGTGAACGAGAAACTGGATGGGGAACATACGGCGCAGGATGGCTTTGTAACCGTCCGGGACGGAGACGAATCCTATGATGTGTCAGTGGAATTTATGACGGAAAGCGAGGGGTATGTCTTGTCCAAAACAGTCGCTGTGACCTGTCCCGCAGATTATGAGGGCGTCATGTTTCAGATTGGAAAGGATTCTCTGGAACAGATGTTAAAAAACAGTGAGATTGATTATGCGGCAAGATTATATACAATTGATGAACTGCCCTATTGGGGAGACGGATATTTGTATTTCACCGTGACAGATGATTGATAAAAAGATTATTATGATGAGACACAAGAAAAAATTGATAAACGTTTTATGTATGATGACGGCAGCTTTTCTTTTATTATGCAGCTGCGGCATGAATAAGAGGAATGATATTGTTATCCTCTACACCAATGATGTACATTGTGCCGTGGAGGATAACATCGGCTATGCCGGACTTGCCGCTTATCAGAAGTATATGGAAGAGAAAACGCCCTATGTAACACTGGTGGACTGCGGGGATGCCATACAGGGAGATGCCATCGGCCTTTTGTCAGAGGGCGAGTATCCCGTGCGGGTGATGAATCATATCGGCTATGATCTGGCTGTGCCCGGCAATCATGAGTTTGACTATGGCATGGAACAGCTTTCACAGCTTATACAGGAGGCCGAGGCGGAGTATCTGTGCTGTAATGTTCGATATACCGGCGCAGGAGAAAGCGCACTGAAAGCAGTGTTGCCCTATCATATAGAAAGATACGGAAATGTGGACGTTGCTTTTATCGGTGTCTGTACCCCGGAGAACATTACCAGTTCCACGCCGGCACACTTTATGGATGAGTCGGGAGAATTTATCTATGATTTTTATGCCGGGGATCATGGGAAAGAACTGTACGGGCAGGTACAGGCTGCTGTGGATGAATGTCTGGAGAAAGGAGCGGCGTATGTCATTCTCCTGACACATTTGGGGATGAATGAGGATTCAGCGCCTTTTCGCTCTATTGATCTGATCGAGCATACGGAAGGGGTAAATGCTGTGCTGGATGGTCACTCCCATAGTGTGATTCCCTGTCAGATTGTAAAGAATA